>DATMTG010000270.1:0-4234 GCA_035565075.1 Stenotrophobium sp. | reverse complement strand
CCGCCCGCAGCGGAAAACGGGGCCTATTCCGCGTCTGCCGCGTTGCGCGCGGTGGCCAGCGCATACAGCTCGTTCTTGCGCCGTCCGGTGATCGCCGCCGCCAGCCGCGCGGCCTGTGCCGCGCCGAGTTCCGCCAGCAGGATTTTCAGCACGCGCCCAGCTTCGGCGTCGTCGCTGCCGCCCTGCGCCGTTGTGCCTTCGACCACCAGCACGAATTCACCGCGGCTGCGGTTGGCGTCCTGCGCCAGCCAGTCCGCCACTTCGGCCGCGGCCGCGGTGATGCTCTCCTCGTAGAGCTTGCTCAGTTCGCGCGCCAGGCACAGCCGCCGCGCGCCGCCGAACACGGCGACGATGTCCCGCAGGCTGTCGGCGATGCGGTGGCTGGATTCGTAGAACAGCAGCGTGCGCGGTTCCGTCGCCAGCTCCTGCAGGCGCGTGCGCCGTGCCTGCGCCTTCGACGGCAGGAAGCCGATGAACACGAAGCTGTCGCTGGCGATGCCGGCGATCGACAGCGCCGCCACCGCTGCGCAGGGACCGGGAATGGCGATCACCGGCAGTCCCGCCGCGCGCGCCGCGCGCACCAGCGCGAAACCCGGGTCGGAGACCAGCGGGGTGCCGGCATCGGAAACCAGCGCCAGCGACTGGCCGCGGCGCAAGGCCTCGATCAATTCGCCCGCGACCTGGTCCTCGTTATGCTCGTGCAGCGCCTGCATCGGCCGGCGGATGCCGAAATGCGCCAGCAGTGCGCCACTGGTGCGCGTATCCTCGGCGCAGACCCGGTCCACCGCCGCAAGAACCGCCTGCGCCCGCGGCGACAGGTCGCCGAGGTTGCCAATCGGGGTGGCCACCACGTACAAATGGCCGGGAACAACGGCAGATGCGCTCATGAGGGTGCTTCGCGGTCTGGAATTGGCGATACTTTACGGCGTATGAACAATCCTGTGCGTTACCTCGCTCTCGGTCTGACCGGAATCTTCCTGCTGGCACTGGCTGGCACAGCGCAGGCGCAAGCTTCGCTGTCCTGGACGGAGATCGCCGTCATGGGCAACCAGGCGCTGCAGAACGGCGACTATGCGGCGGCGGCGCGCGACTACGAAGTCGCGGCGCAGCGCGCGCCGGCGCAGCAGCAGACCGCACTGCTGCTGTCGGCGGCCGAGTGCGCGCTAAAGGTCAACGACGTCCCGCGCGCGGCGCGACTGCTCGATCGCATCCCGACGGTGGGGCTCGATGCCGCGCAGAGCCAGCGGCTGCAGGTCGCGCGCAGCGTGCTGGAAGACGAACGCCGCGGTGTATTCCAGGATGCCCAACAGGGATACGTTGCCGCCACACCGCCGCCCGCGCCACCGGCGGCGCCGGTGACGGCCAGCGCCGCCATCGCGCTGCTGCTGCCGCTCAGCGGCCAGTATGCCGGGGCCTCGTCCGCCATCCGCGATGGGTTCATGACCGCGTACCTGCGCGCCGGCGGCAAGACACCGGTGCGCGTCTACGACACCGGCGACAGCATCGCGACGGTCAACGCTGCGTACCAGCATGCGCTGCGCGAAGGCGCGGGCATGATCGTCGGCCCCCTGCGCAAGGAATATGTCGCCGCCTTCGCCGCTCAGACGCAGCTGCCGGTGCCGGTGCTCGCCCTCAACACGCTCGATCAGGGTGCCGCGGTACCGCCGCATTTCTACCAGTACGGGCTGGCACCGGAAGACGAGGCGCGAGCGGCCGCCGAACGTGCGATTGCCGACGGCGCGCGTCGCGCGGTGGCGATGGTGCCGCAGTCGGAGTGGGGTGACCGCGTGCTCGCCGCGTTCAGCCAGCGTCTGGCGCAGCTGGGTGGCGGCGTGCTCGCGACGGCGCGCTACAACAGCGGCCAGACCGATTTTTCCGATGCCATCCAGAGCCTGCTCGGGCTGGACGCCAGCAAGCAGCGGCACAAGGCGCTGACCGCGGTCATCGGCATCCGCACCGAATACGAGCCGCGGCGTCGCGACGATGTGGATTTCATTTTCCTCGCGGCGCGGCGCAGCGATGCGCGGCTGATCCTGCCGCAGTTCCGCTTTTTCCGCGCCACCAATCTGCCGGTCTACGCCACCTCGCTGATCTATGACGGCACCGCCGATCCCGACGTCAACGGCGTGACGTTCTGCGACATGCCCTGGATCCTGCAGACCGGGGGGACGGTCGCCGCGCAGCGCGCCGAAGTGGCCGGCCTGGCGTCGGCGCAGGCGCAGCCGCGGCTGTTTGCCTTCGGCATGGATGCCTCGACGCTGGTCGGCCGCATCCAGTCCGGCGACGTCTCGCCGGGCATGGTCTATCCCTCGGCGACCGGCGGACTCGAGATCGGCGCCAACGGCGTCGTCGCCCGCAAGCTCAACTGTGCGCGTTTCGTCAACGGCCAGCCGCGCCTGCTCGACATCGCCCTGCCTGCCGCAGGGCAATGAAGGGAGCCGCCGCGGAGGACCTCGCGCTGCGCCATCTTCAGGCGCAGGGGTTGAAGCTGCTGGCGCGCAACTGGCGCTGCGCCGGCGGCGAACTCGATCTGGTGATGCGCGACCGCGATACGCTGGTGATCGCCGAGGTGCGCAAGCGCAGCAGCACCGCCTTCGGCGGCGCTGCGGCGTCCGTCGATGCCCGCAAGCAGGCGCGCATCGTGCACGCCACGCGACTGTTCCTGGCGGCGCACCGGGACCATGCGCAGGATGCGGTCCGTTTCGATGTCGTGGCGCTCGATGCCGGCGACAACATCCAGTGGCTGCGGGCGGCCTTCGATGCGCAGGACTGACAGGTCCTGCGTAAATTCCGGCGGAATGACATGACGGGGATGGCACTGGACGACACCTTCCTGCAGCGCTGCCATGCGCTGTTCCCGGCCGGGCGCTTCACCACCGATCCGGCCGATTGCCTGCCCTATGGTTACGACAACAGCCGCCGCGTGGCGCTGCCGCAGGCGGTCGCTTTCGCGCTCACGCACGACGAGGTGGCGACGCTGGTGCAGGCCTGTCGTCAACATGGCGTACCGCTGGTCGTGCGCGGCCGCGGCACCAACACCACCGGCGCGACGGTGCCGATCGCGGGCGGCGTGGTGCTGTCGCTGGAGCGGATGAACCGCATCCTGCGCGTGTCGCCCGGCGACCGTTTCATCGAGTGCGAAGCCGGCGCGCTGAATTCCGAAGTACAGGCTGCCGCCGCGCAGCACAATTTGTTCTGGCCGCCAGACCCGACCAGCGCCGGCTATTCGAGCGTCGGCGGCAATCTCGCCTGTGGCGCTGGCGGCCCGCGCGCGGTCAAGTACGGCACCGCTCGCGACAACGTGCTCGGCCTGCGCGCAGTCACCGGCAGCGGCGTCAGCCTCAAGACCGGCTGCTACACCACCAAGGGCGTGGTCGGCTACGACCTCACGCGGCTGCTGGTCGGCAGCGAGGGCACGCTGGCGATCATCACCGAGGCCACGTTGAAATTGCTGCCCAGGGCCGAATGCGTGCGCACGCTGCGTGCGGCCTATCACGACGTCGGCAGCGCGGCTGCGGCGGTGGCGCGGCTGATGGGACAGCCGCAGGTTCCCTGTGCGCTGGAATTCATGGACGGCGACGCGGTACAACTGGCGCAGGAATACCGCGACACCGGCATCCCCGCTGCGACCGGTGCACTACTGCTGTTCGAGGTCGATGGCGCGCCCGATTCGATCGAGGCCGCGCAACGCGCCTGTGCCGATGCCGCGCGCGGCGACGGGTTGCTGGAGTTGCGACTGGCCGCCGATGCCGCCGAGACCGAGGCGCTGTGGGCCAGCCGCAAGGCGCTGTCGCCGGCGCTGCGCAAGCTCGCGCCGAAAAAAATCAACGAGGATGTCGCAGTGCCGGTGACGCGCCTGCCGGAACTGATCGAGGGTCTGGCCGCGCTGTCGCGCAGGCACGGCATCCGCATCGTCAACTTCGGCCACGCCGGCAACGGCAATATCCACGTCAACCTGCTGGTCAGTACCGAGGCGCAGTTGCAGGCCAGCGCCGCCTGCCTGGCCGACGTGTTCCGTCTGGTGCTGTCGCTGGAAGGCACCTTGTCTGGCGAGCACGGCGTCGGCATCGACAAACGCGACTACGTCGGCTGGGAAGTGCAGGCCGATACCCTCGCGCTGATGCGCCAGCTCAAGCAGGTGTTCGACCCCGCCGGCATTCTCAATCCGGGTAAAACATTGCCGGATTGAAGGCATCATCCTCAAGAGTGGGTGGCGGTTGTAGGGCGGAATAGC
>DATMTG010000269.1:0-5286 GCA_035565075.1 Stenotrophobium sp. | reverse complement strand
TGGCTGATGTTCAGGCTGACCCGCGTTCAATGGCGCGCATTCAAGAATCTATTCATCCGCGTCTTCATGCGCCGGTTCCGGATCAGCCTGGCCGAGGCACAGGTCGAACGCGTGGAGGATTTTCGCTCGTTCAACGATTTCTTCACCCGCGCGCTGAAGCCGGGCGCTCGGCCCGTCGCGCCGGCGCCGGCGTTCATCTCGCCGGTGGATGGCACGATCAGCCAGCTCGGCCCGATCCACGACGGGCGGATTTTCCAGGCCAAGGGCCACGATTACTCGGCGGTGGAACTGTTCGGCGGCGACGCGTTGACCGCGCGCGAATTCGCCGGCGGCGAGTTCTGCACCATTTATCTGGCCCCCTACAACTATCACCGCATCCACATGCCCGCCAACGCACGACTGCGGCACTGGCGGTATGTGCCGGGACGCCTGTTCAGCGTCAATCCGGCCACCGCGCGCGCGATGCCCAATCTGTTCGCCCGCAACGAACGCGTGGTCGCCGTGTTCGACACCGACAAGGGCCCGCTGGCAATGGTGCTGGTCGGCGCACTGTTCGTCGGCAGCATCGAAACCGTCTGGGCCGGCCAGATCAGTCCGCCGCACCGGCGCAGCAGCGAGGGCGGCAATTTCGTCGAACCCTCGCCGGTCGTGCTCGGACGCGGCGAGGAAATGGGACGCTTCAACATGGGTTCGACCGTCATCCTGCTGACCGCGGCCGGGGCCGTGCACTGGGACGGTATCGCATTGCCCGGCGCGACCGTCCGCATGGGCCAGGCGCTGGGCCGCTGAACGATCCGTCGCCGCCACACTCCAAACATCGTATGGTGACCAAGTTTTCCCAGGTGATGTCCGCACTCAGGCTGGCGACCTGCGTCGCGCTGGCCGCGAGCCTGGCGACAACCCCGCTGTATGCCGCCAACGCCGCCATCGATCTGCCGCAGCTGGGCGACCCCGCCGACAATGCGCTGTCGCCCGCGCAGGAATACAAGCTCGGCAGTGAAGTCGTCGCCGAGCTTTATGCCAACGACTACATCGTCGACGATCCCGAAGTCGAGGACTACCTCAACCGGATGGGCCAGGACCTGGCCGCCCACAGTGCCACCAAGCCGCCGCCGCTGACGTTTTTCATGGTCGGCGATCCGCGCATCAACGCCTTCGCCCTGCCCGGCGGTTTCATCGGCATCAACATCGGTCTGTTCCTGGCCGTGCGCAACGAAAGCGAACTGGCCGGCGTGCTCGGCCATGAAATGGCGCACGTCACCCAACGCCACATCGCGCGTTCGCAGCAGGACAACACCGTGGCCAATGCGCTGACCTGGGCCGGCGTACTGGCGGCGATCCTGGCCGGCTCGGTTTCGAATCCAAACCTGGTGCTTGGCGCGATCAGCGCCGGGCAGGCGATCAACTACCAGCGCCAGGTCAGCTATACCCGCGCCCACGAGCAGGAAGCCGACCGCATCGGCATCCGCACGATGGCCGCAGCCGGTTACGACCCCAACGGCATGGCGACTTTTTTTGAACGCCTGGAGCAGCAGTCGCGCCTTTACGGCAGCCGGCTACCCGAAATCCTGCTGACACATCCGCTCAGCACCACGCGCATCGCGGAGGCTCGCGCGCGTATCGCGGAAATGCCGAAAATCGTGCACAAGGATTCCATCGATCTTTCGTTGCTGCAGGCCCGCGTCCGGGTGATGGCGGTGCAGCGACCGAGCGAGGCCACCGATTACTTCGGAGGTGAGCTGGCCGCCGGTCACGACACCCCCGCATCCCGCTACGGCTACGCCGATGCGCTGCTGCAGATGGGACGCACGGACGAGGCGCTCAAGGTCCTGGCCCCGGCACTGCAACAGTTGCCGCAGCAGGCCCAGCTCAACCTGCTCGAGGCGGAAATCCGGCTGGCCGCGCATCAGACGTCGCAGGCGCTGGCGACCTACGCCAAGGTCTACAAGTGGTATCCGAATTACGCGCCGGGCATCCTGGCCTACGCCGATGCGCTGATCAGCAGCGGCAATCCCGATCAGGCGCGCCGCATGCTGATCGACAAGCAACCGGCGCTGGCGCCGCGCATCGAGGTCTACAGCCTGCTGGCGCGGGCCGCACGGCAGATGGGCAACCTGCCGGAATCCGCCTACCAGATGGCGACCTATCTCTATCTGCGCGGCGACAAGGGCAATGCGCTCGCGCAACTCGACGCCGGGTTGCGCCTGCCCGATCTCGACGGCCAGGAAAAAGCCAAGCTGATCGCACGCCGGCAGGAGATCCGCAACCAGTTGCCCGACAACTGGCGTCCGGGCAACGACACCGCCGGCCAATTCAGCGATACGGCCTTGAAATAAACCGCTCAGGCCTTCGGCGGCTTGATGATTTTCTGGCTCAGCAGCCAATCGCGGCAATCCTGCAGCATCGTCTGCAGGCTCTGCGGCTGGTACCCGAGCTCGGTAATGGCGCGCCGGCTGTCGCAGTAGATGTTCTGCGAGAGCAGTTCGACCGCATCGCGGGTGATGTCCGGCGTGCGCCCGAACAGCGGTGCCAGCCATTCTTCGACGCGTGCATAAACGCTCAGGACCTGCGGCGGCAGGACAGCGACCCGGCGTTTCAATCCAAGGAGATTACCGATCTCCCTGACCAGCCCGAGATAGCTGGCCCCCGGCCCGCCGAGCAGGTAATTGGCGCCGACGCGGCCGCGCTCGGCGGCAACGATATGCATGCGCGCGACTTCGCGGGCGTGGCAGAAGCTGCCGCCGCCCGGCGGCACCGCCGGCAACCGCCCCGCCTGCACCAATCTGAACATGCGCGACCAGTTGCCGGTGTCGTAGGCGCCGATGATATTGGATGGATTCAGGATCACGGCAGGCAATCCGCGCGTGAGGCCGCGACGCACTTCGCGTTCGGCCAGTGCCTTGCTGCGCACGTAGTTGATCTTTTCGGCGTTGCCGCGCGTCGGCGTGTCTTCGCTGATGGTGCCGCCGTGCAGTCCGTAGGCGACGATGCTGGAGGTGTGCACGAATCGCCTGGCGCCGGCGTCGAGCGCCGCCCGTACCATGTTGCGCGTTCCCTTGATGTTGACCTTGGTCTGTTCGGCGTGCGACTTGGCCCAGAGACTGGTATTGCCCGCGACATGGAAGACGCAGCCGACACCCGGCCGGATCAGGTTTTTCAGGCTCTGCGCATCGGTGACATCGCCCACCACCCGTTTCAGCCGCAGATGTGAAATGAGGCGGATATCCGAATCCCGGCGATGCATGGCCGTGACCTCCCAGCCCTGTTCCAGCAATTGCTCGATCAGGTTGATGCCGACACATCCGGTTGCCCCGGTGACGAATGCAGTCCTGGCCACGCTGTCCCTCCCTAGACCGCACCCAAGATGCCACGGGCGGGACCGAGACACAATCGGGGGCCCGCAGGCCCGCGCCGACTGCAAACGCGCGTTCAGGCAGGCTTGATCACGTCCTCGACCGGAGTGATCGAGCCCCACTGCTTGCAACTAGGACACTGCCAGAACAGCTGGCGCGGATTGAAGCCGCAGTGGCCGCACTGGTAGCGCGGCGCCGACTCCATCAGCTTCTTCACGGCCTGCCGCAGGCTGGCGGCCGCCTTGTCCAGCCCCGCGCTCACGACCTCCGGCCGCTGCTCCAGCACCTCGAGAAATTCCGCGAACAAGGCCCGTGTCGGCTGGATTTCGAGGCCGGTCGCCAGGTGATTGAGAGGATCCATTCCCTCCTGCCGCATCAACTGCGCCTCGGCCAGGATCGGGATGCCGGCCCCGGACTGCTCGCGGACGTCCTTGAGGAACAGCATGTACGCCGCGAGATCGCCGGACTTTTCATAGCACCGTTGCAACGGCTTCAGCAGTTCGGGGAGAAAACGCGGGTTCTGGTCGAACGCCTGCAGATAGCGCTTCACCGCCTGGGGAAAATCCTCGCGCGCTTCGGCCAGCGCCGCCAGCATCAGGCTCGCCCGGACACAGCCCTTGTCCTTGTCCAGAGCCTTCTGCGCGAGTTTCTCGGCCTCGGCGGATTTCTTGCCGCGCCGGGCTTCTTCGGCGAGTTCGCAGTAATACTGCGCGATATTGCCGCGCCGGGATTCCCCGCGTGCCGCCTCGAGTCGCTGCGCCGCCTCGATCGCCTGCTTCCAGTCGCGCTGCTGCTCATAGACGCCCAGCAGCTGTTCCAGCGCAGCCGAGACGAACAGGCCTTCGGCGGCAAGGTCATTGAGCAGGACCTCTGCGCGATCCATCAAGCCGGCCTTCGCGTAATCCTGCGCCAGCTCGAACCTGACCTGGTGCCGGGTCTGCGGCTTCAGCTGGGGCCGTGCCAGCAAGGTCTCGTGGATGCGCAACGCCCGGTCGATCTCGCCGCGCTTGCGAAAAAGATTGCCCAGGGTCAGGTGCAACTCGGCCGTCGACTGGTCGAATTCCGCCGCCTGGGTCAGTGCGGCAATGGCTTCGTCGGGGTCGTCAGCCGTGAGGTGTGTCAGCAGACCGCCCAGCTGCTCGGCATCCATCGCCTGCTGCTCGGGCTGAGGCATGCGCCTGGCCAGGACCCAGCCCAGGACAGCGCCCATGGGCAGCAGCAGCCACGCCAGCAGACTATCGAGCATGTGCGACGACTCCGGTTACTTCTTGTCGGCTTCAACCGGCAGATTGCGCAGGTTCCTGAGCTCGGTTTCATTGTCGTGCAGCTTGCGCCGCAACTGTCGGATCTGGCTCTTCAGCGAAAAAACGCGGGTCATGGTCAGACCCAGCGTCAGCAGGACGGCAATCGAAAACACGCCGAGAATCAGGCCGATCAGGGGAATCTGCACCGATCCGAACAGGTAGTAGAAGGTTACGGGCATCGCGTTGAAATAGCCGATGCTGGCCCCCAGGCAGAGCACGACGACAAGCAGGATGATGATGAGGATTCTGGGCATGTTTCCACTTATCTCGCGTTGCGTACCTGTTACGTGCCGGACAGGGCTGCCATGCTGTTGACGCGCTCGCGCATTTCCTTGCCGGGCTTGAAATGCGGCACGCTCTTGGGCGGGATGTGCACCGGGTCGCCGCTCTTGGGGTTGCGCCCGATGCGGGCCGGACGATGATGCAGAGAGAAACTGCCGAATCCCCGAATCTCCACCCGGTCCTTCTTTGCCAGGGCATTGCTGATCTGGTCCAGGACCAGCTTGACGGCCAGCTCCACATCTTTTTGCATCAGATGCGGCTGCCCGGCAACCAGGCGTTCGATGAGTTCCGATTTAGTCATGGGAATATTTTGAGACTGCTTGTTCTTGATAACCTGAAACGCAGTG
>DATMTG010000268.1:0-3480 GCA_035565075.1 Stenotrophobium sp. | reverse complement strand
GGCGATCGTCACCTGCCCGGGCGCGCCGGCCTGCGCCACGATGTGCGCCTCGCGCTCATGCTGCTTGGCGTTGAGCACCTCGTGCGCCACCTTGGCCTGGTTCAACAGCCCGGAGATCAGCTCGGAAACCTCGATCGAGGTGGTGCCCACCAGCACCGGCTGGCCGCGCTTGTGGCAATCCTTGATGTCCTCGATCACCGAGTTGTACTTCGGCGTCTGCGACAGGAAGATCATGTCCGGGTTGTCCTTGCGGATCATCGGCTTGTGGGTGGGGATCACCACCACTTCCAGGCCGTAGATGCTCTGGAACTCGAACGCTTCCGTGTCGGCCGTACCGGTCATGCCGGCCAGCTTCTTGTACATGCGGAACAGGTTCTGGAACGTCACCGTGGCCAGCGTCTGGTTCTCGCGCTGGATCGGCACGCCTTCCTTCGCCTCGACCGCCTGGTGCAGGCCGTCGGACCAGCGTCGCCCGGCCAGCGTACGGCCGGTGAATTCGTCGACGATGATCACTTCGCCATCGCGCACGATGTAGTCGACGTCGCGCTGGTAGATGCCGTTGGCACGCAGCGCGGCGTTGAGGTGATGAACGACGGCCAGGTTCTTGGAGTCGTACAGGCCGCTGTCCTCCTCGATCACGCCAGCGGCACGCAGCAGTTCGTCGGCGTGCTGCATGCCGGCCTCGGAGAGATGCACCTGCTTCTGCTTTTCGTCGACCCAGTAATCGCCGTCGCCGTTCTCTTCGGTCTGGCGGATCATCTGCGGCACGATCTTGTTCACCGCAAGGTACAACTGCGGGGAGTCTTCGGCCGGGCCGGAAATGATCAAGGGCGTGCGTGCTTCATCGATCAGGATCGAGTCCACCTCGTCGACGATGGCGTAGTGCAGGCCGCGCTGGTAGCGCTGCTCCTTGCTGAGCGCCATGTTGTCGCGCAGGTAGTCGAAACCGAATTCGTTGTTGGTGCCGTAGGTGATGTCGGCCGCATAGGCCGCGTGCTTGTCGGCGTGATCCATGCCCGGATACACCACGTCGACCTTCAACCCCAGGAAGTTGTACAGCTTGCCCATCTGGGCCGAGTCGCGCCGCGCCAGATAGTCGTTCACGGTGACCACATGCACGCCCTTGCCGGCCAGCGCATTGAGGTAGACCGGCAACGTGCCGACCAGAGTCTTGCCCTCACCGGTGCGCATTTCGGCGATCTTGCCCTGGTGCAGCACGATGCCGCCGATCATCTGCACGTCGTAGTGGCGCATGCCGAGGGTGCGCTTGGCTGCCTCGCGCACCACCGCGAACGCTTCGGGCAGCAGCCTGTCCAGCGACTCACCGCTGGCGACGCGCTGTTTGAACTCCTCGGTCTTGCCGCGCAGCTCGTCGTCGCTCAGCTTCTCGAATTCGGGCTCCAGCGCATTGATGCGGTTGACGCTCTTGGACATCTGGCGCAGCACGCGTTCGTTGCGGCTACCAAACAGGCTCGTCAGGGCACGATTGAACATCGTTTTTCCGGGTTGGAGAATTGAAACGCCCGCCACAGGCGCGGGCCAATCGGGCATGTTACTACATGCCCACTCGGCACCGCCCGTCAGGCCGGACTTGAACGGATGCGCGCGGCAGCAAAGTGCCGCATCCAACATGCTGAATGGCGCCAGCCGGCGCCCGATTCAAGGGATGGAGAATCGCCGCGAAAAGGTCAGCGGGGATGGCATCAGCGGTGATTGCGCACGAACGCCAGCGGATTGACCACGCGGCCGTCGTACCACACCTCGAAATGCACGTGCGAACCGGTCGAGCGGCCCGTGGAGCCGGCCTTGGCAATCACGTCGCCGACCTGCACGTGCTGCCCCGGACGGACTTCGAGCGCGCTGTTGTGCGCGTAACGGGTCATGTATCCGTTGCCATGATCGATCTCGACCACGTTGCCATAACCGCTGCGCACGCCGGCGAAGGTCACCATGCCCTCGGCCACGGTATGCACCCGGGTGCCCAGCGGGGTCGAGATGTCGATCCCGGTGTGCCGCGCCGAATGACCATCGAACGGATCGGCCCGCACGCCGAAATACGAAGAAATGTAGCCTGGGACCGGCATGCCGGTCGGCTTGAGGTTGGACTCGATCTTGGCGTCCATCAGCAGGCTCTGCAGCGCCGACAACTGGGCCTGCTGGCGATCGAACTGGCTGGACAGCTGATTGATGCTGGTATCCAGCGCCGGGGGCAGCGCATAGGCGGTGCCGCCGGCGTCCTCCACGCCACCCACGGCGGGCTGCTGATCGAAATTGAACTCGCCGTCGTCGAGCTTGCCGACCTCGGCCAGACGCTCACCGAGTGCATTCAGCCGGGTCGACTGTGCCTGCAACTGACCCAGCTTGACGGCCAGCGCGTCCAGTCCGCGTTGCGCATCCTCGCGCACGCCGCCCAACTGGGCCTTCTGCTGACGGATTTCCTGCTGCAGCGAATGAATCTCAGCCAGCGAGCGGTCCCGCGGACTGGCCACCAGCAGGGCCAGCGCCATCCCGGCACCCATGCAGCCGAGCACCGCCAGCGAGAGCGCCGCCAACAGCTTCCAGCGCAAGCGCCGATTCGCCAGATCAAGGGTTTGCGGCAATTTGCGGGCGCGTGATACGAGTATGATTTGCATGTCTTTCCAAGATCGATTGCCGGCACCATGCAACGCGTTACCCCGGCCACTTCCCGCCGCCGCGACAATGGACCGAAGTCGCTTGTCGATTGCGGCTCCTTCGCGACCCTGGCCCGCAAGGCCGAGTCGCTGGAAGCGCTGGATCGCGCATTGCGCCAGACGTTGCCATCGCCGTTGCGCGAGCAGGTGAGATTCGCCAACCTGCGCCACGACCGCCTCGTCTTTCTGGCGTCTTCACCGGGCTGGGCATCGCGCCTGCGCATGATGCAGACACAAATCCTTGCCGCCGCGCACGCCATCGGCACGCGCGCCAGTTCAGTCACCGTGAAAGTGGTCCCCCCACCACCGGTTGCAACGCCACCGGATCGGTCAAAACCGCTTTCGCCTGCCGCAGCCGCCCACCTTGTGGCAGCCGCCGCGTCATTCACAGACCCCGAATTGCGGGCACTGTTCCTTGAGCTGGCGTCCCTCGCCGAAACCGCTGATACCCCTGCTGTCGACGCGGACTGAAGTCGCCGTCCGTCAATTCGGTGTGAGGTTTATAGCATGCACTTTGTTAAGAGAAACCGTGGATGTCTTCAGGACGTGAAGTCGCCGCCGATGAAAATGTGATTCCCATCACGAAAAACGGCCGTGTCTCGCGACACGGCCGTCCATTCGCAACATGCGCCGCGATGCGGCGTTCGGCTCAGATCGCCTGGGCGGGATGAGCGTAGGAGATCGGCGAAACGGCCGGATCTTCGTGGTAGGTGACTTCTTCCCAGGCGGAAGCGTCGGCCATCAGCGTACGCAGCAGCTTGTTGTTGAGCTCATGGCCCGACTTGTGCGCGTGGTACGCGCCGATCAG
>DATMTG010000267.1:0-3945 GCA_035565075.1 Stenotrophobium sp. | reverse complement strand
ATGAGCCAGCGCCTGGAAGACATGGCCGCGATCGTGCAGCGCGTGCGCGCCACGGACGGGGGCGCCAGCGCCGCCAGCCGCAGCCTCTCGCTGCTGGCGGCGGTCGATCAGTCCAGCAAATCCGGCGTCCTCAGCAAGCCGCTCACACGCCTGCAGCCCGATGGCGACAAGAGCGTGAAAATCTGGGTCGACGACGTCGCGTTCGACGGCCTCATGCGCTGGATCGTCGAGCTCGACCACAAGTACGGCGTGACCGTGGACAGCGCCGACATCGAACAAACCGATAGCGCCGGCCTGGTCAACGCCAAGCTGACGCTGGTGCGCCCATGAAGCGCCGCTACCTGATCGCACTGGGCATCATCGTCTTCGTGCTTGCGCTGCTGCTGAAGGCGCCCGCATCGGTGATCTACGGCTGGACACAGTCGAAGACGGCAACACCGGCCGTCACGCTCTACGGCCTGCAGGGCACGCTCTCGGAAGGACAGGCCTCGGGCGTGTTCATCAATGCGCACCCGGCAATGCGCGATCTGCACTGGCGGCTCAAGCCCTGGTGGTTGCTGCTGGCGCACGCCCGCTTTCACATCGCCAGCGACAACGCACAGGATCTCCTCGATGGCGAGGTCAGCCTGTCGCCCCTGGGTACGGCGACATTCGGCAAGCTGCGTGCATCCATGGCCGTGAAATCCCTGCTGGGCATCATCGGCCAGCCCTACCTGCCGATCGGCGGCCAGATCAATCTGGATCTCGACAGCCTGCAGCTCAAGAACGGCCTGCCGACGCAGGCGCTCGGCCAGGTCATCGTGCACGATGCGGCCTGGACGCTGGCCCAGCCCCAGGCGGCACTGGGCGATTTCCGCGCGGACATCAGCACCGATGGCGACAACAACATCTTGGTCAAGATCGCGTCCGTCTCCGGCGCGCTGAACGTCAAGGGCGACGCCAGGCTGGCGACCGACCAGAGCTACGAGCTGCATCTCCAATACCAGCCCAACGCCAGCGCCGAGGCCATGGTGCGCAACCTGCTCAGCTCCAGTGGCGCGGCCGATGCCCAGGGCTGGCACCACTTCGACAAGCGTGGCAAGTTGCAGTGAGCTGGTCGGTGCACGTCGTGGTGGCCTCCGTCGTCGAACGCGACGGCAAGTTCCTGATGGTCGAAGAACACATCAACGATGACGCAACGGTCTGGATCAACCAGCCCGCCGGACACTGGGAACAAGGCGAGACATTGATCGCCGCAGCACGGCGCGAGGCCCTGGAAGAAACCGGCTGGGAGGTCGAGCCGACCCACCTCCTGGGTATCTACGAATTCCAGCCGCCGGAACTCGATTACACCTTCCTGCGCGTCGCATTCGCTGCCCGTGCCGTCCGGCACCATCCCGAACGTGCGCTGGACACAGGCATCGTCGGCGCAGTCTGGCTCAGCCGCGACGAGTTGCTGGCCTGCACGGATCGCCACCGCGGCCCCGCCGTCATGCAGTGCGTCGATGATTATCTCGATGGGCGGCGCTACCCGCTGTCCCTGATCGCGCACCTGTCCTTTCCGCGATGAACCCGGCACATGTCGTTGTCGGCATGTCCGGCGGCGTCGATTCGTCGGTCGCCGCCTGTCTGCTCAAGGAACAGGGCTACCGCGTCTCCGGCCTGTTCATGGTCAACTGGACCGAAGACGAAGAAGGCTATTGCAGTTCGGCGGAGGATTTCCAGGATGCCCGGGCCGTTTGTGCCGAACTGGACATCCCGCTGCACCGCGTGGATTTTTCGCGGGAATACCGCGAGCGTGTGTTTGCCAGGTTCCTCGCGGATTACGCGGCCGGCAAAACTCCCAATCCCGATGTCCTGTGCAATCGCGAGATCAAATTCAGACCGTTTCGCGAGCACGCGCTGCGCCTGGGCGCGGACTTCGTCGCCACCGGCCACTACGCGCGCATCCGGCACGCGGAGGATGGCGCCCACCTGCTGCGGGCCATGGACGACAACAAGGATCAGACCTATTTCCTGTCCGCGGTTCCCAAAGCGCAGCTGGATCGCGTGCTGTTTCCGATCGGCGGGCTGACCAAGCCCGAGGTCCGCGCCATCGCGCAAAAATGCGGCCTGCCGAATCATCGCAAGAAGGATTCCACCGGCATCTGCTTCATCGGCGAACGGCCCTTCCAGCAATTCCTCGCGCAATACCTGGCGCCGAATCCCGGGCCCATCGTCGATGACGGCGGCAAGACCGTCGGCGAGCATCAGGGGCTGATGTACTACACGCTGGGACAGCGTCGCGGCCTACACATCGGCGGACGCAAGGACGCCGGCGAGGCGCCCTGGTACGTCGTAGGAAAAATCGCGGACCGGAATACCCTGCTGGTTTCGCAGCAAGCGGATCATCCGTTGCTGATGAGCCGCCTCATGGAATGCGGTCCGTTCCGGTGGATCAACCCGCCACCCGCGGGTACGGGTCACCTGCTGCATGCCCGCATCCGCCATCGCCAGCCCTTGCAGGCCTGCCGGATTGCCGGCCAGTCGCCGGATACCGTCCAGGTCCATTTCGAGCAGGCCCAGCGCGCGGCGGTGGCCGGGCAATACCTGGTTCTCTACGATGGCGAGGAGTGTCTCGGCGGCGGCGAAATCATCTGCGCACACTGATGAAAGACCGCCGCGGCTTCGGCATCTGCGGGCATTTCCAGTATAATTGCGGTCTCGATTTCGTTCTCTCGCAACCCGCGCACGTTACCAGGAGTTTCTGTCATGGCAGACAGCTTCAAGACCAAGTCCAGCCTCAAGGTTGGCTCCAAGACCTACACCTATTACAGCCTCAAGGCGCTTGAACCGAAGTTCAATCTTGCCCGCATCCCCTACTCGCACAAGATCCTGCTGGAAAACCTGCTGCGCCATGAAGATGGCGAGAACACGACCAAGGCCGACATCGAAGCGCTCGCCGGCGCCGATCTCAAGAAGCTGGCCGCCAAGGACATCAATTTCACGCCTGCGCGTGTGGTCCTGCAGGATTTCACCGGCGTGCCCTGCGTGGTCGACCTCGCGGCCATGCGCGACGCCATCACCCAGCTCGGCGGCAAAGCGAACCAGGTCAATCCGCTATGCCCGGTGGAACTGGTGATCGACCACTCGGTCATGGTCGATCATTACGGCAGCAAGGATGCACTGAGCCTCAACGCCACGCGCGAATTCGAGCGCAACGGCGAGCGCTACGCGTTTCTGCGCTGGGGCCAGGAGGCGCTGAAGAATTTCAAGGCTGTACCGCCGGATACCGGCATCGTCCACCAGGTCAATATCGAATTCCTCGCACGCGTGGCGTTCGAGAAGGATGGCCTGCTGTACCCCGACACCTGCTTTGGCACCGATTCGCATACCACCATGGTCAACGGCATCGGCGTGCTGGGCTGGGGCGTGGGCGGTATCGAGGCGGAAGCGGCGATGCTCGGCCAGCCCTCATCGATGCTGATTCCCGAAGTGATCGGCGTTCGCCTGACCGGCAAACTCGCTGAGGGCGCAACCGCAACCGACCTGGTGCTGACCGTCACCGAGATACTGCGCAAGCGCGGCGTCGTCGAAAAATTCGTCGAATTCTTTGGCCCGGGCCTCGGCAACCTCGCGACCGCCGACCGCTGCACGCTCGGCAACATGGCACCGGAATACGGCGCCACCTGCGGCATTTTCCCGGTCGACAGCGAGACGCTGAACTATCTGCGCCTGACTGGCCGCAGTGAGGAACAAATCGCGGTGGTCGAGGCCTATGCCAAGGCACAAGGCATGTGGTGGACGCCGGACGCACCGGAAGCCGAGTACACGGATGTCGTCCATCTGGACCTGTCGACGATCCAGCCCTCGCTCGCAGGCCCCAAGCGTCCGCAGGACCGCGTCCTGCTCAGCGACATGCAGAAAAATTTCAAGAAGGCCTTAGAGAGCGAGCAGAAAATGCGCCCTTCGGCCGGCCCTGCCGAT
>DATMTG010000266.1:0-1532 GCA_035565075.1 Stenotrophobium sp. | reverse complement strand
CAGCGCGGCTTCAACCAGGTGTTCATGATCGCGTGGCTTGCTGACATCGGTGCGGACAAAGATCGCATCACCGCCGAGTTCGCGGAGTTCCTTGGCCAGCGCGTCGCCGGCGTCCTCGTTGAGATCGGCCAGCACCAGCTTTGCGCCTTCCTCGGCGAAGCGCGACGCGGCGGCGCGGCCAATACCACCGGTGGCACCGCTGATGATGGCGACCTTGCCCTTGAGTTCGTTCATGAAGATTCCGTGTGGATGGGATGCGTGATGCGCGCGACCTGTGTGGAGCGGGAACAAACCCGACGGTGGCTCAGGCCTGCGTCGCGACGCTGTTGAGCAGCTTGCGGATCAGCATGGCTTGGCGGCTGACGCCGGTCTTGCTGAAGATGAAGCGCAGGTAGGTGCGCGCAGTGTTCTTGGTGATGCCGAGCTGTTCGGCCGCTTCTTCCAGCGTCAGGCCTTCCGCCAGCTTCGTCGCCAGCGCACTCTCGGTCTGGGTCAGGCCGAACAGCTGCTTGGTGATCTCCTGCGAAGACTGTCCGCTGCTGGCGGCTGGATCGCGGATGAACACCGCCGCGACCGGGCGGCTGCTGCCGTCCAGCCACGGACCTTGCGGGATGCTGCGTACGACCACGCCCAGCATGCTGCGGCCGGACGGGCGCGTGATGGACATGGCCTCCACCAGTCCGGGGCCGGTTGCGATGCGCGTACCGGACAGGACTTCATTGAGCAGTCGCCGGAATTCGTTGCGCTCGCGCATGCTGTCGATGCAGAGGCTGTTGCCGTCCAGTGAGGCGCCGTCGCGCTCGGCGAGGATGCGGCTGGCTTCCGGGTTCATGTCGAGGATGGAACCATCGCGCGCGTAGCTGATCACGCCCATCTGCAGGCGGTTGACGACACCGGCGAACAGGTGCCGCTCGCATTCCAGGTTGTCCAGTCGCGCGTGCAGATGGATCGAGCGTTTCAGATGCGGCAGCAGGAAACCGCACAGCGCCTTGTCCTCGGCCGTGAACGGCGGCGCGCCGCGTGCGCGCGAGACGCGGAAGCGGCACTCGATGCCTTCGAGCGTGTGGATGTCGGCGCCGATCAGGTGCTCCACGTCCAGCGGCCGCAGATACTCGCGATACAGCACGGTCTGCGTCCATTTCGAGCCGACGATTTCCTCGGGGCTGAGTATCTGCCCGGCGGGCAGGCCGACGAACGGATCGAGCGCGAAGAAGTGCGACAGGTAGGAAGCCGTGGCGTCCGCGGCGGCGCTGTCGGTGTTGACCATGACGCCCGCCGATTCCGGCGACGGCGGCCGCAGGATCAGGGTGACATGGGTCGCCGCCAGGGCTTTCTGCAACAGTTGCAGGCTCGACTGCCATGGCGGGGTTTCGGTCGGTCCCTCGTAGATTGCGCTGAACAGCCGGTTCAGATCTGCAAATCCCGCCAGTCCGCCTGCCTGCAACAGGCTGCTGCCCGGGTCTTTTGCCGGTGTCGTGATTCTGCGTGTGCGTGAGATGGATGCGGGCATGGAGGCATTCCTGCGCCGGTGC
>DATMTG010000265.1:0-10606 GCA_035565075.1 Stenotrophobium sp. | reverse complement strand
AACGTCAATGAATCTGGCTCTGCTGATCGCAAAACTCCTCGCGCTGCTGTGCGGGCCCTTGCTGTATGCGCTGCTCAGGACACGCCCGCGCCTGGCCCGCTACATGGATGTCTTCGTGTTGATCAGCGTCACCGGCCTGGTGCTGGCTGACGTACTGCCCGACACTTACGGTCAGATCGGTTTGTGGAGCCTGATGTTCGTTGGCCTCGGCATGCTGGGCCCCACTCTGCTCGAACACCTGTTGACCCACGCCCGGCGCGGCATGCATATGGCAGCCCTGGCCCTGGCCTTGGCAGGTCTGGTCGTGCACAGCTTCGGCGACGGCGTGGCGCTGTCGCCCAACAGCAGCATGGGACCACACACCGCGCTATCCATCGCCATCATCATCCACAGCGCCCCCGTCGGCCTGCTGGTGTGGTGGCTGATCGCTCCGGCCTTCGGCCCGGTCCTGCCGGCCTGCGTGCTGGCGGCGATGTCGGCAGGCACCATCGGCGGCTATTTCACCGGCATGGAACTCGCGGGCCTCGATGCCCGGACCTGGGCCTGCGTACAGGCACTGGTCGCCGGCACGCTACTGCACGTGGCGTTTGGCCGCCCGCACAGCCACGCCGAGCCACACTGAAAGCCGGACGGAATCAGATCCTCGCCGGGCCGCTGATGGCCGCAATCCGCATCGCCAGTTCCAGCGCCTGCTCGTAGTTGAGCCGCGGGTCGACCATGGTCTTGTAGGCGCGTTGCAGATCGGCATCGGTCAGATTGCGCGCACCGCCGATGCACTCCGTCACATCCTCGCCGGTCAATTCCAGATGCATGCCGCCCAGGTACGAGCCGCAGTGCGCATGCACTTCGAACGCCTGCGTCACTTCGGAGAGGATGTCGTCGAACGGCCGCGTCTTGACCCCGGATGCGGTGGAAATCGTGTTGCCATGCATCGGATCGCACAGCCACAACACGGTTTTTCCAGCAGCACGCACCGCATCGATCAGTGGCGGCAAGTACTGAGCGATCTTGCCCGCACCCATGCGATGGATCAGGGTCAGCCGCCCCGGCTCATTGCCGGGATTCAGCACATCGCATAACTCCAGCAGCCACTCCGCCGACATTCCCGGTCCGACTTTTATCCCCATGGGATTGCGGATTCCGCGGCAGTACTCGACGTGCGCGCCATTGACGTCTGCCGTGCGCATGCCGATCCACGGAAAATGCGTGGACAGGTTGTACCAGCCGGGACTGCGCGGCACTTGCCGTGTCTGCGCCTGTTCGTACCAGAGCAGCAAGGCCTCATGAGACGTGAAGAAATCCACGCGCTTGAAATCACCGATGGGCTGCCCTGCCAGTGTTTCCATGAAACGCAGCGACTCGCCGATGGCATCCATGCGCCTCTGATACTCGCTGGCCAGCGGCGAATGCCGCACCCAGTCCAGCCCCCAGTATTCAGGGTGATGCAGATCGGCAAACCCGCCATCGATCAGGGCACGGACAAAATTCATCGTCATCGCCGAACAGGCATGCCCGTCCAGCAGACGCTGAGGATCCGGTGCACGGGCCGCGGCATCGAATTCCGGCGCATTCACCAGGTCCCCGCGATAGCTCGGCAGGGTGATGCCGTCCCTGGTTTCCATATCGGCAGAGCGCGGCTTGGCATACTGGCCGGCGAAGCGGCCGATCCGCAGCACACGCTTGTGCATGCCATGCACCAGCACCAGCGACATCTGCAGCAGGACTTTCAGACGATTGGCGATGATCTGCGGCTGGCAATCGTCGAAACTCTCCGCGCAATCACCGCCCTGCAGCACGAACATGCGTCCGGCCTGCGCCTCGGCCAGATGCTGCCTGAGCGCATTGACCTCCCACGACGTCACCAGTGGCGGCAGTTGCCTGAGGCGCACCAGCGCCGTGGACAGTGCCGCCGGGTCCGGATAAACCGGCTGCTGCAGCGCCGGCTTGCGCTGCCACGAATCCGGCTGCCAGAGGCTGGTATCTTCTTTACTCACGGGAACCCAGGCCAAACGAAGGGAAAGACCCAGTATAAAGCCTGCGACTTTTCGCCATCCCGACCGCAGGCTACTGCCGGTCGGCCCCGTCGACAATCCTGAACTGGCGCTTCATTTTCCGGTCGCCCAGCAGGTCCGCAAGCGTCACCCGGTCCAGTTCGGCGATGAATGCACGGCCGCCGCGATCCAGCGCGGCCTTGAGCGAGCAGGCCGGTTGCAGGATGCACTCCAGGGCCTGGCAATCGACGATGCTCATGTCCTCTTCCATTGCCAGGATGACTTCGCCCAGGCGGATTTCCGCCACGTCACGCCCCAGCATGATGCCGCCCCCGCGTCCCCGAGACGTCTCGAGATAGCCCAGTTTCGCCAGCTTGTGGATGACCTTGCGCAGATGTTCCAGGGAGATGCGGTGATGCCCTGCGATCTCGCGGATCGTGCAGATATGGTCGCGGTCGCGATGCCTGCCGACGAACATCAGCACACGCAGCGCATAGTCGGTGAAACGGGTCAGTTGCACGGAAACTAAAGCCGGTAAGAATCGTACACAGGGTGACGATCAAACCCGCAAAAATCAACTGCCGGCATGAGGCCCGAGGCGCTGCACCCCGGCGTCCGGAGCACGCGACAGCGGTGCCTCGACGAATGCATCCATGCGTCCCCAGAGCAGCTTGCAGGCGATCCAGAGCAGCAGCAAGGCCCCGATCAGCACCATGTATTTTCCCAGGCGCTGCTGATCGCCGAGCAGGTAGTTGTTGCACAGGCGATCCGGCCAGATCATGTAGAGCCAGCCCATCCTGAAGAAGGTCGCGATCAGCTCGATCAGGAACACGCCCCGGACGATGAAGCCCATGCGCGGCCAGCTCAGTGCGAAAGGCAAGCCGACCAGCAACGGCACCGACAGGTACTTGGCCGCGGCGATCGACGGTTGCGCAATCGATGCATCGAGCATGCGCGGCAGCATCCACAGTGCCGCCGCGAGAGTCGCGAGCACCAGGCCAGTGATGCCGTGGTGATCCCAGCCGGCCAGCACGGCATCGATCCGCGCAGGCACCGCCCGCGACAGAAACAAGCCGACGACGATCAGCGACGGGATCTGCACCAGCATCTGCATGGTCATGCTGGCTTCCAGCGCGTGTTTCACCGGTGGCAGCAGCAGGGCGAAGAACAGCAACGCTGCACTGCAGACCGGACCGGCATGCTCACGCGCATTCAAAGCGCAAGCTTCCGCAATACGGCATGCGCCACCTGGTCGGGTTTTCCCATGTCCATGATTTCGACCAGGCGGCCCTGCGGGTCGATCAGGTGTATGGCCGTGTTATGGACATAGCCTCCGAGCGCATCGGGAATGACGATGATCCCGAATGCGCGTTCGAGCTGCCGGAGTCCGTCCGCCGTGACCGGCCTGGCGGCAAGCCAGCCCGGCCCCCGCCAGCGAAAGCGCTGCTGATACGCGGCGAGCTGCCGTGGCGTGTCGCGGCCCGGGTCGAAACTGATGCTGAGCAACCGCAGCTTGCCCTGAGCAAGAGGCCCGGCGAGTCGGTCCTGAAGCTGGGCGAACTCCCCGCCCAGTGCAGAGCAGTACGTCGGACAGCGGGTGTAGATGAAATCCACCACCAGCCATTGCCCGCGAAAGCCGGAGAAATCCACGCGCGCACCAGACGCAGTCTCGAGTTCTACCGCCGGGATTTTTACCGGATGTTCCCGGACCTCGATGCGCCGTGCGGTTTCGGTGGTAAAGGCCTGGAAGCCCTCGGTGGCTGCACTGAGCGTGTAGCCCCCGAGGACGATCAATACCAGGCTAGCGGCCAGCGTGCGCAGGACCGGCATGGTCGGGCGCCTTCAGCAGGCCGATGATGATGCGGGCAGCCAGCAGCAGCATCCCGGCGACAACCAGCATGGCCCCGATCGAACCCGCGTGGTCCGAAGGCAGCCACTCCGGCAGGTGGACGGCATAGCGCCTTGCAACGCTGTGATGACCGGCATCAAGGAAGGCAAAGACGAATATCAGACCGCCGACCAGGTACACCGGGAAACCCAGCTTTGCGAACGCAGGATCCGTTCCCTTCGCCCGGCTGTTCACCAGGTGGAACATCCATGCCAGGATCATCGGCAGCACGCCCAGCAGCAGATAGAAGTGGAAGTGGCCCGGCACCCACTGGGTGTTGTGCATCACCCGGTTGACGCCGATGGTGCCGTCGATGATCGCGGGGATGATGCCTGCGGCCCAGCCGAACATCGACAGCATCAGCAGCCTGGCGGTCAACGGCCAGCGCATGCCGGAACGATAGACGTTGGTCAGTGCGCCGAAAACCGTCACCGTGAACACCGGCAGGCCGGCGCAGTACGACACGATCTGGCCCATGATCAGCATCCACATCGGCATGGCGTAATCCATCATCAGGTGATGTGGATAGACCGTCAGGATCATTACCAGGCTCGCCGCCCACGACCACAGGAACGGCCGCGAAATCGGATAAGGCCGTCCGCTGTAGCGCGGCAGCAGTTCGTACACCGAGATCACGCCCATGTAGATGCTGGCATTGATGAACATGTGGCCGAACAGGTAGGTCAGGTTCTTGACCAGCAGCGCGTTGAGCACGACCGTCGGGAAATAGATGTTGATCAGGCACATCACCAGCGCGACCGCGCCGGCCAGGGTGCCGATGGAATTGGTGATCGCCACCATCGTGCTGGCGACCACGGTCTTCGGATGGTCCTTGTCTATTTCCCCGCCCAGCAACCATTGCAGACCCAGTGCCCGTCCCAGATTGCCGTAGACACGGATGAGCGCCAGCATGACATCCAGATAGAACAGCAGGAAACCGACGCCGATGAGCAGGTAGCCGAGCATGAACAGCGCCGCCGCATGAGGACTCCAAACGCCCATCGCATGCACCGGCAGCGGGTAGAGAAAAGTCCAGGCCCCGGCATAGCGACCGATGAAGATTGCCGCCAGGATCGCCAGCACCCCGAGGATGAACAGGATGTAGTTGGTGGCAAATATCGCCAGACTCAGGCGCACGTACTTGCGCAGGAAAAACCACATCACCGCGCTGCTCGCCAGTCCGACGTTGCCGACCATGCCGGCACCATGCACGGTCAGAAGCTGATAGAAGCGGTCCAGCGGCACGTTGAGCCAGGTGCCCTGTGCCATGCGCATCATCAGGCCGAACAGCATCATCAGGATGAATATCGCCAGCGTCGAGACGATATAGGTATTGAGCACGATGCGCTCATTTCGCGACAAGGCCTCGTTGGCCGGGTACAACTCGGTGCTGCTCATGGCTGCTCTCCGGTGGCGATGTCCACAACCTCGAATTCGGCCAGCATGTTGTGGTGGGCAAGGCCGCAGTACTCGAGACACAGCACCCGGTATTTCCCCGGCCGGGTGAAGGTGTGCAGCAGGCGATTGGTATAGCCGGGCATCGCTTGCGTCTGCGTGACGATGCGATCATCCGGACCGTAGATCGCAAAACCGTGATTGACGTCGTCCGAGGTCACGTCGAACTCCACCGGAATCCCCGCCTTGACCTGGGTCGGGCTCGGGCTGAGTTCCCAGTACCACTGGTGTCCGACGACCGCCACGATCTGGGCACCCTGCAGATTCGCACTCTGGTTTGCGATCGGAAAAGGCTTCAGGGTCGCATAGGCAATCCCGATCCCCGCCACCACCAGCACCAGAAACCACCATCGCCGGATGCTGCTCGCGGTCGTTTGCTGGCGTTCCGAAGCCGGGGATTTGCCGGACTGTGAAATCACCCAGACAAACACCAGAGCCACCACCCCGACCCCGATCAGCGTAATGCTCCAGACTTCATCCTGTATGTTCATGGCCCCTCATTAACATGTATTTCATATACATGATCTTGAGACCGTAAAATCTGCCTGTCAACAGGCCGCCAGCGATCGGCTCCGCTCCGGAAACCGGCCGCGGCCCGGATGCGTATCGCCCCGCTCTAACCGCAAATGGCCGGAGATCGCCCACATCCGATGCAACCTCCCGGACCGGGACGCGGATGGGTTACATTTAGCGCGGATCCTGCGCCGGACGACACGCCATGGCTGCGCGGGAACCCACCCGCAGCACAACAAAATAAATATGAACCCGAGCGATATCGATAAAAAAATGCTGCGTGACCACACGCCGCTGATGCAGCAGTATCTGGGGATCAAGGCGCAGCACCCGGACACCCTGGTGCTGTTCCGCATGGGCGATTTTTACGAGCTGTTCTACGATGACGCACGCAAGGCCGCGCGGCTGCTCAACATCACCCTGACGCAGCGCGGCGAATCGGCCGGCGCGCCGGTGGTCATGGCCGGCGTGCCCTACCATGCCGTCGAGCAGTATCTGGCACGACTGATCAAGGCTGGCGAATCCGTCGTCATCGCGGAACAGGTGGGCGAGAACACCACCGACAAGGGCCCGATGAAACGCGAAGTCGTGCGCATCATCACCCCCGGCACCGCCACCGAAGATGCGCTGCTCGACCCGCGTGCGCAAACCCTGCTGGCCGCCGTGGGCAGGATTCAGGATCGCTATGGGCTGGCCTGGCTGGAGCTGTCGTCCGGACGTTTTTCGGTGCTGGAAACCACGCACCTCGCCGACCTCGATGCGGAGCTCCATCGCATCGACCCCAGCGAGCTGCTGATTCCCGAAGACCTACGGTTGCCGACGCCGGATTACATACCCAAATCCAGGCCGCAATGGCATTTCGATCCGGCGTCGGCCTACCGGCTGCTGACCGGACAGTTCCAGACCCGCGACCTGCGCGGTTTCGGCTGCGAGGATTTCAGCGCCGCCATCGGTGCCGCCGGCGCATTGCTGCAATATGTACAGGACACGCAGAAATCCCGCCTGCCGCACCTCACCGGCCTGCGCACCGAGCTGCCGCATGAGGCACTGACACTGGACGCCGCAACCCGGCGCAACCTGGAAATAGACCGCTCGCTCTCGGACCGGCACGACTACACGTTGCAGAGCGTGATGGACCACTGCGTCACCGCCATGGGTTCACGCGCCCTGCACCGCTGGTTGACGCGGCCGCTGCGCGACCATGCCGCACTCGATGCGCGTTACCGGGCCGTTAGCGCCCTGCTCGACGATGCAGGATACGCCGCGCCGCGCACCGCCCTGAAAGATGTCGCCGACATGGAACGCATCCTCGCGCGTATCGCCCTGCGCTCGGCACGGCCGCGCGACCTGCTGGGACTGAGCCAGAGCCTGGGGGCGTTGCCCGGGATACTGGCCGCGCTGGCAAACATCGAAGCGCCCCTGCTGGATACGCTCGCGGCCGCACTGGGCCAGCACTCGGCACTGGCCGCCGCACTGCAAGCCGCGCTGGCCGACAACCCGCCGTTGCTGGTCAAGGATGGCGGCGTGTTTCGTGCCGGACACGATGCCATGCTGGACGAGCTGCGCAATCTCTCCGGAAACGCCGACGGCTTCCTGCTGGAACTCGAAACCCGCGAGAAGGCGCGCAGCGGCATCGAAACGCTCAAGGTCGGCTACAACCGCGTGCATGGCTACTTCATCGAGATCAGCAAGGCACAGGCCGCCAGGGTCCCCGCCGACTACACGCGACGCCAGACACTGGCCCATGCCGAGCGTTACATCACCGAGGAACTCAAGCGTCACGAAGAGCAGGTCCTGTCGGCGCGCGACCGCGCGCTGGCGCGGGAAAAAGAGCTGTACGACGCGCTGCTCGACGATTTGTCGCAACACCTGCCCTCTCTGCAAACCTGCGCCGCCGCGCTGGCCGAGATCGACGTGCTCGCCTGCTTCGCCGAACGCGCGCGGGCCCTCAACTGGTCGCGTCCGGAACTGCTGGAATCACCTTGCATCGGCATACGGGCAGGACGCCACCCCGTCGTCGAACACACGCTGAACGCACCTTTCGTCGCCAACGACCTGCAACTGGACGACGATAAGCGGCTGCTGGTCATCACCGGCCCGAACATGGGCGGCAAGTCCACCTACATGCGCCAGACCGCCCTGATCGTGCTGCTGGCGCACGCCGGTTCGTTCGTGCCGGCCGAGGCCGCCCGGATCGGTCCGATCGATCGCATCTTCACCCGCATCGGCGCGGCCGACGACCTGGCATCCGGCCAATCCACCTTCATGGTCGAGATGTCGGAGACCGCCAACATCCTGCACAACGCGACATCGCTCAGCCTGGTGCTGATGGACGAGGTCGGTCGCGGCACCTCCACCTACGACGGCCTGTCCCTGGCCCGCGCCTGTGCCGAATACCTGGCGCGCGAGGTCCGCGCATTCACGCTGTTCGCCACCCATTATTTCGAGCTGACGGCGCTGGCCGGGAGCCTGCCGGGCGTGGCCAATGCACACCTCGACGCAGCGGAGTTCATCAGCGAAGGCAACGAGCGCCTGGTCTTCCTGCACCAGGTCAAACCGGGCCCTGCCAACCGCAGCTACGGCCTGCAGGTTGCGAGCCTGGCCGGCGTGCCGCAGACGGTCATCCACAATGCGCGACAATACCTGCAGACTCTGGAAAGTGCGTCGTCGCAACGCATGCCCCCGCCGCTGGAGCAACCGCAGCTGTCATTGTTTGCGGCGCCATCGGCCTCCGCCACGGATAAATTGCTCGATCAACTGGATCCCGACGCCCTGACCCCGCGCCAGGCGCTGGACTGGGTATACACACTCAAGCAAGCGCACGACAAGAACAAGAAGCGCTGAGTCTTCCTGGGGCACCCCTGTCCCCGCTCAATAATCGGCCAGGATATTGCGCGACACCCTGGCATCATTGGACGACTTGGACTTGATGTCATCGGCCACCAGCTTTTCCAGCTTGCCGCCGATCAGGGGAATTCCGCAGCTGACATTCCACTGCATGGCATTGACCGCACCCTTGGCCGCGTCCTTGAGCGTCATGTCGGCAACGATCCTGACCGGCGCCCCCTTGATCTCGATGTCGAGACGACCGGTACGCGAGCGCAGGTCCCAGACATCCTGCTGCACGACCGTTGCGCTTTCGCCGAGGAATTTCTGTGCGAATGCCGGCAGGTTGTTGCTGCTGGACCGGGTTGCGTAACGGCACTTGATGCGGAACTGCGTATCAGTTTTTTCGCACTCCAGCACCTCGATGTCCCAGCAGCCCGTCTCCTTGTACTTGCGTTCAAAGAACTTGCGGTCGGTATACATCCGGATCACGACGTCGGCAGGTTTGTCGAGAGCGTGCTGGTCTTCGAATTTCATGGTTTCCCCAGGGAGCAATAAAGAAAGCCGCTGAACGTTTCCGTCCAGCGGCCCGAAATCTACATCAAATGATTTACTTCGTGGTCATCTTCTGCACGGAACTGGCCGTGAAGTAGTCGTCCGGGAAGGTCACCGTGCTGTCGATCGGGTGATCTTCGTTGAACGCCGCGGTGATGAAGTAACGACCGGAGTCGAAGTGGTAGATCACTTCAGGCACGGTCGAGGCCGCCATGATGTTCGGCGCGAACACCAGATGGCCTTCCTGGAACTGGAACAGCTGGTCGCGGTTGTCGTAGTCGTCGACCATGACGATGTTCCAGCTGTCTTCATCCACATACATCACGCGCTTCTTGAAGGTGTGGCTGGTACCCGGGCGCAGCGTCGCCTCGACCACCCAGACGCGATGCAGTTCATAGCGCGGCAGGTCCTGGTTGAGGTGATGCGGACGCGCAAGATCCTTGTACTTGATCTTGTTGCCGGCGATGTGGTTGGAGTCGTAGGGGATGAACATCTCCTTCTTGCCCACCAGCTTCCAGTTGTAGCGGTCGAGCGCGCCGTTGAACATGTCGACCTGGTCGTAGAACTGGTTGCCGTCAGTGCCTTCATACGGGTTATCGCAGCAGACCGTCGGTGCGCGGCGGATACGCTTCAGGCCGGGAGAATAGAGCCAGGCGGCGCGACCTTCGTTGCCGGTGGAGGCCTTCTCGAGCACCAGGATGTAGGTGCCGGCCAGACGCGGCGGTGCCACCGTGTGCGAGAGGTAGCGCAGGAACTGGCGATGATCCTTGTCGAGGATGCCGGGGTGCTTGAGATTGGCGTAGTCGAACTGCACGTCCTCGATGATCTTGGTGAGCTGGTACTCGCCATTGGGCTGCACGATCATCTGATTGTTGTAGCGCCGTGCCGAATCGCCGCGCCATTTCAGCTTGTGGTTCCAGATGACCTCGGCGCCGGTCTTGGGGATCGGAAACGGGAAACCCAGTTCCGGACCTTCCGGATCGTCGGTGCCGATCAGGCTCGCGCGGGTGGCGTTCTTCTCGGTGGCCTCGTAAATCTGTTGCGGGAAGCCGACGACGCGATGCGTCGGATAGATGTTCATCTTGTAGTCGGGATAGGTCGCCAGCAGCTTGCGATGGCCTTCCGACAGCTTGTCGATGAACGATCCCATGTTGGCGCGGGTAATGGTGAACAACGGCTTTTCGGCATCGATCTTGGGCTCATCGGGCCAATTGTCCTTGAGGGCGCCGTGCTGCTTCTCGGGGGCCCATGCCGGAATCGTGCCGGACTTGTTGCCCGCTGCTTCGGCACCGACCGGAGTCAGGTCCTTGCCCAGATGGGCGGCCTCCTCCGCAGAAACCTTGGCGCAGGCTTGCTGGGCTGCAAAACCCAGGGCAAG
>DATMTG010000264.1:0-16050 GCA_035565075.1 Stenotrophobium sp. | reverse complement strand
GGCCGTTTCGGGCGGGGTGGGCCGTCTGGCGAGCGCGCCGCCCGCGTTGAACTGCGGCTGGGTGACGCCGTGGCTTACTCCCCGGCTCCGCCCGTGCGCCCGCGTTGCTTGCTGCGCCGTCCGGGGGATTGGGGGGTCTTTTCTTCGAGCACGCGGGCCACGCCCTGGCCTTCTTCCAGGTTCTCGAACTGGTCGGAGATCAGCTGGCCGATTTCGCGATTGATGCGGCGGATCGCGTCGTAGACCATGCCGATGCTCCGGCGCTGCTTGTCGCGCAACTTGAGCTTGTCGTCCCGCAGCAGGCCGCTGCGTTCCAGCGCCTCGAACGGCAATTCGGCGATGTACTGGTGCACCTGCTCGACCGAGGTGGCACCGCGATCGACGGCTTCCTGAATCATGTCCTTGAGCAATTCCAGGCGTTGCAGGTTTTTCATGGGAGCGTCTCCGGGTCGATGCTGCGGAGTATATCGGGCAAGGCGTGTCGTCAGCCGGCCAGCCAGCCGAGGAGGCGCTCGCCGAGATCGCGACGGCTCAGCAGGTCCCAGTGATCGAGGCCGTAATAGAGCGCCTGGTTGAGCGGCGCGAAATCCAGTTGTCTGGCGGGGTCTTGGTGACGTCCGAGCGCGCTGTCGACCGGCACCAGCCCGTCGCCGAGCACGCTGTCGCCGAGGCCGCCGGGCCGCGTGCCGGTGCTCGCGGCGACGGCGTAGCAGTTCACGCCCTGCGGCAGCGGCACGCAGCGGCGGGTGTCGTCATGGCGTGCGAAACGATCGTCGGCCTGCCAATCCTCGTCGAGCAGGTTGCCGTGGCGCAGGTCGGTGACGCCGGCGCTGCGCAGCATGCCCAGCCGCGCCAGCGGTGCGGCAAACGGGATGCGGGCGACGCGGGTCTGCAGCCAGTGGCCGCCGCGTTCCAGCGGCGCGCCGTGGTGCGGCGTGCCGAGGAACACGAGATGCCTGAGATGCCGGAGCCAGTGGTGCCCGGCCTGCGCGCCGTAATGGCAGGCGCTGCGCGCGAGCAGGCCGCCGAGGCTGTGGCCGATGATCGCCAGTTCCTGCACCGGCACCGGCCACGCATGCAGCAGCGTTTCTAGTTTTTCGGCGAATTCGCGGCCGTTGACGGAAATATGCCGGCCGCTGTTGTAATGCAGGTGGACCACCGTATAACCGAGCCGCTGCGCGAGCAGGTCGCCGTGACTGTAGCCGCCTGCATCCGACCATTCCAGGTCGTTCATGCACAGGCCGTGCACCAGTACCAGCAGCTTGCCGCCGGCCAGTGGCATCGCCGCGTGCAGGGCATCGGTGTCCAGTGTCAGCGTCTCGCCGTGACGGCGGAAGCGCATGCACAGCGCCAGCGGATTATTGCTGGCTTCCAGGTGATCGCCAATCACGCCGTTGAGCGCCGCAACCAGTGCCTCGCGTGCAGGCGTAGAGGGTGTCGTCGCGCAATAATTTTCGATCGCTAAAACAATGCCCGCCAGCGTCAGGTCGAGACCAAATCCGACACCGCTAGTAATGGTGCGGATGCTGGAATAGACCAGTCCGGTAATGCCGTGGGTGCGGCCTTCAATCGGCTGGATGAAAGTGAACGGCGCACGCGAAATGTTGAGGTGCATGCCCTCAACAATATCCGTCGTGCGCAGCACCGCGTCGACCGCCAGCTTGCTGTAACCGCGCACGTCGCCCGGTTGCAGATGCGTCCGCTGCGTCATCGCTCGGTTCTCTTACGCGCTCAGACTTTTACGAAACGCAGCGTCGTCTATCAAGCGGCGAGTGACAGCGGCGCAGCATCGTTGAATGAGGAGGCAGAGCGCTTGCGTGTCGGCAGCGACAACTTTGCGATGCGCTTCCAGGTGCTCAGGGTCTGCTTGAAAAACGAGCCCGTGTTGTAAGGCAGGCCATATTTTTCGCAGATATCGCGTACTTCCGGCGCGATCTCGGCGTAGCGATGTGCCGGCAGATCCGGGAACAGGTGATGCTCGATCTGGAAGCTGAGATTGCCGCTCATGATGTGCATCAGCCTGCCGCCGCTGAAGTTGGCCGAGCCGAGCAGCTGGCGCACATACCACTGGCCGCGCGTTTCGTTCTCGATCACCGATTCCGGGTACTGCTCGACATCTTCGGGGAAATGACCGTTGAAGATTACCGCGCAGGCCCAGACGTTGCGCGCGAGATTGGCGGCGACGTTGCCGACCAACACCAGTGGCGCGAACGGACCGGCCAGCAGCGGGAAGATCACGTAGTCCTTCTTCAGCTGCTTCTTCATCTTCGCCCACATCGGCTTGAACTCTTCCTTGACCTGCGCCCTGGTCTTGGTCCTGTAGATCAGCGCCTCTTCGAGATGCAGGTTCTGCACCGCGACGAAATGCTGGAAGAAAGTGTGCAGGATCACCGTCAGCGGCAGGTTGGCGAGGAAGCGCGGCTCCCACTTCTGCGCCTCGGACATGCGCAGCAGGCCGTAGCCGATGTCGTGGTCCTTGCCCAGCACGTTGGTGTAGGTGTGGTGCTCGTAGTTGTGCGTCTGCTTCCAGTTCTTGGCGGTGTCGGCGCTGTCCCAGTCGAAGGTCTTCGAGTTCAGTGCCGGGTCGCCCATCCAGTCGTACTGGCCGTGCATGACGTTGTGGCCGATTTCCATGTTGTCGAGAATTTTCGACGCGGACAGCGCGGCTACGCCCAGCGGCCAGGTCGGCGGAATCATCAGCATCACGCGGCCGCCGACTTCGAGCCGGCGCTGGCGCTTGACCAGGCCGCGGATGTAGTTGGCGTCGCGCTCGCCGAGGTCGGCCAGCACGCGGTTGCGGATCGCGTCGAATTCCTGGCCGATGGCCTGGAACTGCGCGGCGCTGAGTTTGTTGTAGTTGCTCATGTTGGGACTCCTGTTAAATATCCAGCACGACCGTGCCGACCGGCACGCTGATGCAGATTTGTATGTCTTGTTCGCCGCCGTCGCTGATCGCGCCGGTGCGGATGTCGCGGACCTTGCCGCTGGTCTTGCGGCAGGTGCAGGCGTGGCAGATGCCCATGCGGCAGCCCGACTCGGGACGCAGGCCGGCGGCCTCGGCCTGATCCAGTAGCGTCGCGCCGTTGTTCTCGGCCAGGCGTTCGCTGCGCGCGAAGCGCACTTCGCCAACGGCATTGGCGGAATCGACCACGACCGGCGCGGCTGTGAAATGCTCCAGGTGCAACCATTCTGTCAGGCCATCCTCGGCCCAGACGTTCTGCACGACTTTCATCATGCCGGGCGGGCCGCAGAGAAATGCCTGCGCCTCGGTGTAATCCGGCACCGACCGCGCCAGTTGTTCGCGGCTGAACAGCCCGCTGAGTTCGCCGCCGCCTTCCGCGTAGGCGCGCAGCAGTTCGATGTTCGGATAGCGCGACGCGATCTGCGCCAGTTCGTCCGCGTAAATCTGATCCTTGGCGGCATTGGCATAGTGCAGGAAGGTGATGCGGCCGGCGTGGCCCTCGTCGCACAGCGTGCGCAGCATCGACATCACCGGCGTGATGCCGCTGCCGCCGCTGATCAGCAGGATGCGTTCGGGGCGCTGTTCCGGCAGTGCAAACACGCCTTCGGCCTGCGAGAGCGACACGACCGTTCCCACGCGCAGGCCCTGGTGCAGATGTTTGGAGACAAAACCGCCGGCATGGGCCTTGGCGGTCAGTTCGATCAGGCCGTCGCGTGCGTGCGCCGAGTTGGCCGGCGAATAGCAGCGCGTGCGCCGTACGCCGTCGATCTCGACGGTCAGCCGCACATACTGGCCGGCGCGAAAACCTTGCCAGTTGCGGTTGGGGCGCAACGTCATCGTCACGCTGTCGGCCGTCGAGTGGCGGACGGCCACGACTTCGGCGCGCACTTCGCGCAGCGACCAGGTCGGGTTGAACTGGGCCAGATAGTGATCGACGCCATGCGGGTAGGTCAGGCGCTCGGCAAGGCGCGAGGCCAGCACGCGGTGCAGGCTTTTGGCAGCGATGCCGCCGAGAGGACGTTGAACAGGGCTTCGAGTGTCGTTGGACATCGCGGGACTCCGATTAACAGTGAACATATGTTTACTGAACGAGCACAGATTGTCAACAACTGTTCACTGAAACTACAAATAAATGCGTTTCATAACAAAAATATCCATTCAGGATAATATGTTACGATACTCATAGATGTTTCAAACCTGAGCGATACATGACCAGAATCCGGCGACATGGCGCATCCCGGCGGGACGAAACCGCGGGGTTCGCGACCCGCGACGAGCGCAAGCTGCGTACACGCGCCAGCCTTCTGGATGCGGCGCTGTCGCTGATGAGCCAGGGCCGCAGCTTCACCAGCCTGGGACTGCGCGAGATCACGCGCGAAGCCGGCGTTGTCCCGACCTCGTTCTATCGCCACTTCCACGATATGGATGAACTGGGGCTGGCGCTGGTCGAGGAAGGCGGGCTGGCCCTGCGCCAGATGCTGCGCGAGGCGCGCAAGGATGCGGCGCCGGTCGGCGACGTCATCCGCCGCTCGGTGCTGATCTACAAACAGTATCTGGGTGAACACCGCATGAACTTCATGTTCATTGCCGGCGAACGCAGCGGCGGCTCGCCGGTGATCCGGCATGCGCTGCGCAACCAGGTCAACCTGTTCGTGCAGGAAATGGCGCAGGACCTGCGGCGCCTGAATTTTTTGCCGCACCTGTCAACGGCGACCCTGCATCTGCTGTGCGGGCTGGTCGTCAACACCATGCTCAATGCCGCGTCAGACATCCTCGACACGCCGCCCGGTGAGCCCAGGCTGGAGCAGGAGCTGGTGGACAATTTCGTGCGGCAGCTGCGCCTGATCTTCCTCGGCGCGCTGAACTGGAAGGAGCCGCCGCCGAAGCCTGCACACTGAGGCGCTGGCGCGGCGCACTCGGCTAGAATCGTCCGACATCTCCCTGCAGGCACCCTCATGCACTACGACACGCTGAACTGGTCCGTCGCCGACGGCATCCTCACGCTGACGCTCAACCGCCCCGAGCAGATGAACGCGTTCACGGTGCAGATGGCCGATGAACTCGAGGCCGCGTTCAACCGCGCCAGCCATGACGACGCCGTGCGCGCCATCGTCGTCACCGGTGCCGGCAAGGCGTTCTGCGCCGGCATGGACCTGACGCGGCCCGGCAACGTCTTCGGCCTCGACGAAACGCAGCGGCCGACGCTGGACGACATGAATCAGCGGCTGCACGACCCGGCGATCCAGGCCGGCGTGCGCGACACCGGCGGCCGCGTCACGCTGGCGATCTTCAACTGCGCCAAGCCGGTGATCGCCGCAATCAACGGCGCCGCGGTCGGCATCGGCGCGACGATGACGCTGGCGATGGATTTCCGCATCGCCTCGGAGAAGGCGCGCATCGGCTTCGTCTTCGGCAAGATCGGCATCACGCCGGAAGCCTGCTCCACGTGGTTCCTGCCGCGCATCGTCGGCATCCAGCAGGCGCTGGAATGGTGCTACAGCGCCGAGATCATGGACGGCCACGAAGCGCAGCGCGGCGGGCTGGTCAAGGCGGTGGTGGCACCGGATCAACTGCTGCCCGAGGCCTACAAGCTTGCGCGTAAATTCATCGACAACCGTTCGCCGGTCGCCATCGCGCTGACCCGTCAGATGATGTACCGCAACTCGGCGCAGCCGCATCCGCTGGAAGCGCACAAGGTCGATTCGCTGGCGATCTTCTACGCCAGCCTGCAGGACGGCAAGGAAGGCGTGCGCTCGTTTCTCGAAAAGCGCGCGCCGCAGTTCACTGCAAGGGTTCCGGACGACCTGCCGCCGTTTTACCGCGACTGGGCGAAATAATCCCGGTCAGGCCGGCGGCGCTTCGAGCAGCGCGAGCACGATCGTAGCGAGTTCCGGTTGCAGCGTGGGGAATGCGTCGATCCCGGAACTATAGAACGTGTGTTGGAGCACTTCAGTGATGGCGCCGACGATCGCCAATGCGCGGACATGCGTGATCGGTGCCATCGCGGGTTTGTCGCGGCGCAGGAAGTTGCGCAATTTGACCAGCCCGTCCGCCAACCGGTACGAGATCGCGCGCTGGCGAGCGGCCGCCGCAGGACCGAGGGCCTCGGCATCGGCGGCGACCAGCCGCACGAGGCCAGGCTCCTGCAGGCAAAGCTCCAGCAGGCGGGCGATGTAGGCGTGGACTGGAGAGGCCAACGGATCAGCGGCCGGCACTTCGAGTGCGAGCACGCGCTCAAGCACTCGGTCGGCGGCGTAGTCGAAGGCCTCCAGGAAACACTGCTGCTTGTCCGCGAAGTACTCGTAGAAGGTTGAGCGCGCGACGCCGGCACGCTGGACGATGTCCGACAGCGTCAGCGACGCGAAGCCACGCTCGGTTCCCAGTTCGACGGCAGCTTTGAGCAGGCGCGTGCGTTGCGAGGCCACGACTTGCTCGCGGCTGAGGCGGTGGCGCCCCTTCGGAAGGGATTTCATCGGCAGCATGTGGATATTATAGCTCAATGAACTTGACAGTTCATAAATGGAATGCTTCCATGCTCAGGCGAGTCACTGATCGATTTTGGGCGAGGTCGGAATGCGTGCGGCAATCTGGGGGAGAGGTGCGAGCGGCGCAGAGCGGGCGTCGCGCAAGGGAGTGAGGTGCGCCGCGCTGGCCGTATTCGCAGCGCTGGCAGCGCCGGCGGGCGCATGGGCTGCCGCCGTGGCGGTCTTCGATGGACACACCATGAACGGGCAACCGCTCACGTGCACGGCGCAGTCCGACGGGGTCCGCGTGTGCGTGGGCGACGAGAGCGGTCCCGGTGGAACCGATCTGCGCTTCGCCAGTTTCGACGGCACGCCGCTGCAGGTCTATGTCACGCTCCCGCCGGTGCCCGCATCCGGCACCGATGGTGGTTACCCGCTGGTCGTGCAGAACCACGGCTGGGGCGATCCGCCGACCGGGCCGGACGACGCCCAGTATGGCGGCCCGACGGCGCACCAGTGGGCGAAACAGGGCTACGCCGTCCTGCAGTTCGCGGCGCGTGGCTGGGGTAATTCCTGCGGCAGCGTCGAGTCGCGGCTGGTGAACGTGGCCGCCTGTGCGACCGGCTACCTGCATCTCGACGATTACCGCTTCGAGGCCCGCGATGTCCAGTACGCGGTGGGGCTGCTGGTCGACGAGGGACTCGCCGATCCCAACCGCATCGGCGTGACCGGCGAATCGTATGGCGCCGGCATGAGCATCGCGCTGGCCACGCTCAAGGACCGGGTGATGAATGCCGACGGCTCGCTGAGCCCGTGGCAGAGTCCAGCCGGCATACCGCTGCACGTCGCCGCCGCCGCGCCATTCGCCGGGTGGACCGATCTGGTCTATGCATTGCGGCCGAATGGGCGCACGTTCGATGACGCAGTGACATCGCCGACAGCCGACCTGGCCATCCCCGGCGTCCTCAAGCTGTCGATCGTCAGCGGGCTCTATCTCGTCGGCACCGAGGGCGCGTACTACGCCTTGCCGGGAACCAACCCGCAGGCGGACTTCACCAGCTGGTACGCCGATGTCGTCGCCGGCGAACCATATGCGCTGCCGCTGGATCAGACGGTGGTCCAGCAGATCGCGCAGTACCGTTCACCGTACTATCTGCTGATCGGCGCGTTCGGATTGCCGCAGGAGTCGCCGGCGCCGCTGCTGATGATCAACGGCTTCACCGACGACGTGTTCCCGGCCGATGAGATCCTGCGCTATTACAACTACGTCCGCGCGCACTACCCGGACAACCCGATTTCATTGATGTTCGGAGACATGGGCCACCAGCGCGCCGACAACCCGGAGCCCAACGGCTCGTTGCGCGTCGCCAGCATCCAGGCGTTTTTCGATCACTATGTCAAGGGCACGGGCGCGCAGCCGGCACTGGACGTGACCGCCCTTACCCAGACCTGTCCGGCCACCCTGCCGTCCGGCGGGCCGTATAGCGCTGCGACGTGGGCAGCGCTGCACCCGGGCGAGGTTGTGTACCGCTCCGCACCCGCACAGACCGTCCTCTCGACCGGCGGCGATCCGGTGGCCGCCGCACAGTTCGACCCGATCGGCGCTGCGGAATTCTCCAGCCTCAATGGCCAGGCGTTGGCCTGCCAGGCCCCTACCGTCTTAACGCTACCGGGGGTCGCGAACTATGCGTTACCGACACCCACCGGTGCCGGCTACACGCTGCTCGGTGCGCCAACGGTCACTGCCGATCTGAACGTGACCGGCGTATTCGCGTACATCGCCGCACGCCTGCTCGACGTCGACCCGGCGAGCAACACCGAGACGCTGGTCGCCCGAGGGCTTTACCGCATCGATCCCAATGCCCCGAATGGCCGGCAGTCATTCCAGTTGCATCCTAATGGCTGGCATTTCGTCGCCGGACATATCCCCACGCTCGAACTGCTGGGCATGGATGCGCCTTACGCCCGTCCCTCCAACGGCGTCTTCTCGATCGCGGTGTCGAATCTGCAGCTGCAACTGCCGGTCCATGAAGTCCCCGGCGCCCCCGGCACGCCTCCCGAAGTCACGTCACCCGGCAGCACGGGTTCCAGCGGGGGCGGCTCCAGTAGTTCCAGTGGCAGTTCAGGCGGGAGCAGCTCCAGCAGCGGCAGTTCGGGGAGTAGCAGTTCCAGCGGCAGCAGTTCCAGTAGTGGAAGTTCCGGTGGAAGCACCAGCAGCTCCAGCAGTAGCTCCAGTGGTGGCAGCTCCAGCAGCGGCAGCTCGGGTGGGAGTGGTTCCAGCAGCAGTTCGGGGAGCGGCAGTTCCAGCGGCGCAAGCTCAGGCAGCAGCTCCAGTAGCAGTTCGGGCGGCAGCAGCTCAAGTGGCGCAAGCTCAGGCGGCAACAGCTCGACGATCATCCGCCCCAGCGGCGGCGGTGCGCTGGGCGGGTTGACGCTGCTACCGCTGTCGATGGCTGCGCTATGGCGTCGCCGGCGCCGGAGAGTGTCGCGTGACCTGTCGCTGCGGGCGGAATGAGATGATGCACCTCCGTTTTTTTCTGGCAGCAACGGCCGTCGCCATCGGCCTGGGCGTCAGCGCCTGTGGCAGCAGCGGCAGTCTGGCCACAACCGCAGAGGCGGAAGCGGTGCCCGCCGATTACCCCGGCAACAACAATACCGTCCCGGCGACACCGGCGGCGGGCAAGTCGCGGGCCGGCACCGCCTACGACGTCTATATCCAGGGGCCGGGCACCGGGGACAAGATTGCGTTCACCGTGTTCGAGCCGGCAACACTGGAAGGCGGCAAGACCTACCCGCTGGTGCTGTATGGGGCCGGTTTTGGCAACCCGCGTGATACCGCCTCAAGCAACGCCGACGTCAAATACCTGACCGACGCCGGATACGGCGCCATCAGCTTCGACTACCGCGGCCACGGTGAATCGAATGGCACCATCCGCGTGATGGACCCGGATTATGAAGGTAAGGATCTGCTCGCCGTCCTCGATTGGGCCGAGGCCAAACTCGACTGGCTGGAGTATCGGCCGAGTGGCGACGATCCGCACAACCTCGTGCTGGGCTCGACCGGGGGCTCCTACGGCGGCATGTATCAGTACATGCTGCACAACATCGACCCCAAGCACCGCCTCGATGCGATGGTGCCGGAGGTTGCACCCAACAATCTGGATCAGGCGCTGTTTCCCAACGGTGTGCCCAAGACCATCTGGGATGTATTCCTGTTCACCGCAGCCCAGACGGCGGGCGTGCAGGGCGGCTTTTCCGCTGCGCATCTCGACCCTTATCTGATCAGCGGCTTCATTGACAGCCTGGCGGCCGACAAGGCGGTCAATGGTCTCGATGATTTCCTCTATTACCACAGCAACCAGTATTTCTGTGCCGACCGGCAGGTCGCTACCAACGGCGGGCCGGGCACGGCGCCAGAGCTGCCTCCCAGGTTGGGTCCGCCGGTCAACGCCATGCTGTTCCAGGGCATGCGCGATACGCTGTTTGATTTCAGTCAGGCGTATGCCAACTACCAGTGCCTGAGGCGCGAAGGCGGTGATGTACGCCTGCTCAGCTACCAGGCCGGCCACAACCAGTTTCAGGTCGCGCCCGATCCAGGCCAGATCTATCAGCCGCTACTCGAGGCGTTTGACAAGACCTGCGGCAGCCTCGACGTCTACACCGCCACGCTGGCGTTCTTCAAGCAATACCTGCAGGGCGTGCCGGGTGCGGCGAATGCTGTTCCGACCCGGCCATGTCTCTCGATCGAAAAGGGCGACGGGGTGCTGGTCAATCAGATCATGACCCAGCAAGGCGGCGGTGAAACCGAGGTGGATATCCCTGCGACCAATGTAATCGCTGGCCTCACCGGTGCAGACCTAGCGCCCGTTGCCGTGGATCTTGGCATCGTCGGCGCGAAAGACACCTCGGTCGTTGGCGGTATCCCGCATCTGCAACTGACGGTGCAAGCGGCGCCTGGATCCATCGGTGAACCGACGTTGTTTGTCGGTCTGGGGCAGACGCACAATGGTGTGCCCGGGGTCTGGGACCTGATCGACAATCAGGTGCTGCCGCTGCGCGGCACGGGGACTTTCGACGTCGATCTGGTGGGGGTCGCAGCGAGGCTCGCTGCCGGCGACCAACTGGCACTGCTGATCTATGGTCTGCACAGCCAATTCATCGCGACCGGCAGCATCAACACCGCCAGTCCGGCTGTCGTACCGGTGACGGTCAGCGGCAAGGTCTGGGTGCCGCTGTTGCCGGCCGGAAGTTACGTCGCGGCTCCGTAAACCGGGCGCGTGACGCGCGTACCACGCGCCGCGGATGGCCGTCGCACGGCCGGCCCGAGCCTAGCGCTTCGCGCGCAGTTTCTTCTCGCGCTTGCGCTGGTACATCTGCGCGTCGGCCTGCCGCACCATCTGCGAGAAGGTGAGCCCGGTGTCCGCATCCCTGTGGGTCTCGCCGACACTGTAACTGATCTTGTAGGGCTGGCCGGCGGTGTCGTTGTGGTGATCCACCGCGTCATGCAGGCGCTGGAGCGCGAGCTGCGTCGCTTCCCGGGCGACATGAGTGACCACCGCGAACTCGTCGCCGCCGACGCGCGCGACGATGTCGGAATCGCGGAAGTTGTCACGCAGCAATGTCGCCATGTCCCTGAGCAGGCGCGAGCCGAGATCGTGGCCGAGCGTGTCGTTGGTTTTCTTGAGATCGTCGAGGTCGAAGAACAGGACCATCAGCGGCGAACCGGATCGCTGCGATTCACGCAGGGCCTGCTCGCCCAGCAGGTAAAAACCGCGATGGTTGTAGATGCCGGTCAACTCGTCGCTCAGCGACATGTCGCGCAGTTCCCGTTCCAGGCTGTTGATGCGCCAGGCCATCAGCAACAGCAGTGCGCTGAACAGGGCCGATGACACCGAGGCGGTCAGCGCCGCGGCGTAATGCCCGCTGATCCAGTTGTTGGTGACGCTGTAGCTGCGGCCGATGGCCAGCAGGAACGGGATCGCCAGTGCCAGCGGCAGGGTGATGCGCGCGATCCGACTGCCGATGCCGATCCCCAGCAGCACCGAGAACAGGCCGTATTCGGCGCGGCGGCTGACCGATACGAAGGTCAGCAGGACCATGCTGAACAGGGTGTGCGGAGAAGTGACGATCAGCGGTGTTTCGCCGAAAAAATGGCTGGCCCCGAAGCAGTAACCGGAGAACACGATCAGCGACATCAGCACCAGGGTCGCGGCAATGACGTCGGCGATCAGGCTCAGGACATTCTTGTTGGACTGCATGCAGATGCGCAGCGTGCCGAGCAGCAGGAAGAACAGCGCGGTCTGGAACGACATGCGGCCCAGCGCATACTCGTCGCTGGCCCCTGTCGTCAAATGGGCCAGCAGGCTCGACAGGCTGCCGCCGAGATATTGATACAGCGCCGAGACGCTGATCAGCACCATGACGCCGCCGAGCACCCGCCCCGCCAGGATTTTTCCGGGACTGTTCGGGTGCCTGGACAGCCACAGGCTGGCTACGGCCAGGAGGATGCACAGGGCCGTATCGGGCTTCATCAGAGACCAGCCCGTCGGCAGCAGCGCCGCGAGCGCAGGGATCAGCCAGGCGCAAAGGATCACAACGGCAATCAGGCTGACGATTTCCAGGCACGCGGTCTGGGAGGCTTCCAGGCGCGCCAGCAGCTGCAGGTCCGGCTGGCTGGAGGCCAGTATCCTGGGCGGATCGTCAGTCATGATTCACTCGTGGGCATCGCCCGGAGCATAACGCCGTGCCTGGCCATCGTCACCCAGCGAAAACGGCGTGAAACGCGTGCCGATGTCGTAGGTATCGACGTTCTCGCTGCGCTTGAGAAAGCCCACCACGGCATAGGTCACCGGTGTCAGCACGACCTCGACCATGACTTTGAAGACGAAGTTGGCGATCACGACTTGCACCATCGTGCCGCTGGTCCAGACGCCGTAGAACGCCAGCGGAAAGAACACCAGCGAGTCCACCGCCTGGCCGCAGATGGTCGAGCCGATGGTGCGGGTCCAGAGGTGGCGTCCGCGCGTCATCAGCTTGAGCTTGGCCAGCACATAGGAATTGACGAAGTCGCCGAGCCAGTAGGCGGCAAGCCCGGCGATCACGATGCGGGAGGTCGAGCCGAAAGCGATTTCGAGTGCAGGCTGCAACTGGGCATTGAACGGCTCGGTCGGGCTGGGCGGCAGCGCCAGCATGATCCACGCCATGCCACTGGCGAACAGCAGCGCGCCGAATCCGGCCCAGATCGCGCGGCGTGCGCGGGCGTAGCCATACACCTCGGTGAGGATGTCGCCGAAGATGTAGCTGATCGGGAAGAAGATGTTGCCGGCGCCGTAATCGAATGGGCCGATCAGCGGCAGGTTGACCGTCGCCACCTTGGCCGGGCCGATCAGGTTGGAGCACAGCAGTATCGTCACCATGCCGGCGACGAGGAAATCGTAATAGCGGTAGCTGCGCAGACTATTGGCCGAACTCATGGACGCTCCGGGGACCGGCAACGGTGCTGTGATCTCACGGACAGAGGGTAACAATTCTTCAGGCAGAAAAAACAAGGCCGCCCGCAGGCGGCCTCATGACTCGCCGTGCAAATTAGTGCCCGCCGCCATCCAGCGACTTGATCGCCTGGATCATCTGCACCATCACCTTCTGCGCATCGCCATAGACCAGGTGGGTGTTGTCGGCGAAGAACAGTTCGTTCTCGACGCCGGAGTAGCCCTTGCCCTGCCCGCGCTTGATGACATACGCCTGCTTGGCCTGGTCGACGTTGAGGATCGGCATGCCGTAGATCGGGCTGGACTTGTTGGTGCGTGCCGCCGGGTTGACGGTGTCGTTGGCGCCGATGACGATGGCGACGTCGGCTTCCTTGAACTCGCCGTTGATGTCTTCGAGGTCGTAGATCATGTCGTAGGGCACGCCGGCTTCGGCCAGCAGCACGTTCATGTGGCCGGGCATGCGGCCCGCGACCGGGTGGATCGCGAACTTGACCTCGACGCCGGCATCGACCAGCAGCTTCACGAATTCGTAGAGCTTGTGCTGCGCCTGCGCCACCGCCAGGCCATAGCCCGGCGCGATGATGACCTTGCTGGCGTAGCGCATCTGCACTGCGGCGTCGCTGGCCTCGGCGGCTTTCATGCTGCCCTTGATCTCGCCCTGCTCTTCGCCGCCGGCCGCGCCGAAGTTGGAGAAGATCACGTTGCTGACCGAGCGGTTCATCGCCTTGGCCATCAGCAGCGTCAGCAGCGTGCCGGCCGAGCCGACCACCATGCCGGCGATCATCAGCGCCGGATTGCCGAGCACGTAGCCTTCGAAACCGACCGCGAGGCCGGTGAAGGCGTTGTACAGCGAAATCACCACGGGCATGTCGGCGCCGCCGATCGGCATCGTCATCAGCACGCCGAACACCAGCGCGGCGATGAAGAACAGCGAAGTCAGTTCCGGCGAGGCCGCGCCGTGCGCGACGAAGACGATGTACAGGCCGAGCGCCAGCGTCGCGGCGAACACGCTGCCGTTGAGCAATTGCTGGCCCTTGATACGCCAGGTGCCGTTGATGCGGCCGTCGAGCTTGGCCCAGGCGATCAGCGAACCGGACAGCGATACCGCGCCGATCAGCGCGCCGACGATGGTCACCAGCAGCGACACCGTGCCGTGCGACTTGTGCCCCAGCAGTTCGATTGCGGCGATCGAGGCCGCCGCGCCGCCGCCCATGCCGTTGTACAGCGCCACCATCTGCGGCATGCCGGTCATCGGCACCTTCTTGCCGCTCCACCAGGCCCAGACCACGCCGATCGCCAGTGCGATCGCGGCGAGCGTGACGTTGGTGCACAGGAACGGTTTCGCCGCTTCCTCGACGCCGAAGAAATACAGGAAGCTGGCCAGCACCGCGACCAGCATGCCGACGCCGGCGACGACGATGCCCGAACGCGCCGTGACCGGGCTGGACATGCGCTTGAGGCCATAGATGAACAGGAAGGCCGCGGCAAAAGAACTGGCCTCGATAATCATTTGCGGATTGATCTGCATGGCTTCAGCCCTTCTTCTTGTTCTTGTCGCTGGCCTTGAACATTTCCAGCATGCGCTCGGTGACGACATAGCCGCCGGCGGCATTGCCCGCGCCCAGCAGCACGCCGAAGAAACCGATGGCCTGCTCCAGATGCGTGCTGGCGTTGAGCAGCGCAAACATCGCGCCGACCACGACGATGCCGTGCACGAAATTGCTGCCCGACATCAGCGGCGTATGCAGGATGGCCGGCACGCGGCCGATGATCTCGTAGCCGGTGAAGGCGGCGAGCATGAAGATGTAGAGGGCGACAAAGCCCGTGATCACAGTTGCGTCCATGAGGTTCTCCGCTCAGGCCTCTTCGATGGCTTTACGCGCCGCTTCGTTTTTGATTTCGCCGCCGTGCGTGAGTGCGGCCTTGGCGATGACTTCGTCGTCCCAATCGAGCTTGAGCGCTTTGTCCTTGATCATCAGCTCGAGCAGGTTGAACTGGTTCTTGGCGTACAGCTCGCTGGCGTGCTCGCCGAGCAGCGACGGTACGTTCAGCGGCGCGACGATGGTCACCTGCCCGACCTGCGTGGTCTCGCCGGGCTGGGTGTATTCGCAGTTGCCGCCGCCTTCCGCGGCCAGGTCCACGATCACCGCGCCGGCTTTCATGCCGTCGACCTGGGCCTTGCTGATCAGCTTGGGCGAAGGCCGTCCCGGAATGGCGGCGGTGGTGATGATGATGTCGGCCTGCTGGATGTGCTTGGTGACGACCGCGGCGATTTTCTCTTTCTCTTCCGCCGTCAGTTCGCGTGCGTAGCCGCCTTCGCCGCGGGCATCGACGCCGGTGTCGACGAACTTGGCGCCGAGCGATTCGGCCTGTTCCTTGGTCTCGGGGCGTACGTCGTAGCCCTCGGTCATCGCACCGAGACGGCGCGCGGTGGCCAGCGCCTGCAGGCCGGCAACGCCCAGGCCCATGACCAGGCACTTGGCCGGGCGGATCGAGCCGACCGCGGTGGTCATCATCGGCAAAATACGGGCGAGATGCGTGGCGCCGAGCAGCGCGGCGTAGTAACCGGCCAGCGCGGCCTGGCTGGACAGCGCGTCCATCGCTTGTGCGCGGCTGATGCGCGGCACCAGTTCCATCGCGAAGCAGGTGATTTTCTTGTCGCGCATCAGCTTCACGAGGTTGGCTTCCTTGTGCGCGTAGACAAAGGACAGCAGGATCGCGCCGTCCTTCATCGCATCGACGATGTCGGCGCTCGGCGGCTGTACCGACAGCACGATATCGGCATCGCTGACCAGCCCCTGCGGGTTGGCGACGAAATTGACGTTCTTGAACGCGGCATCCGCCAGTTTCACGCTGACGCCGGCGCCAGTCTGCATCGAGATTTCCGCACCCAGCTTGACCAGCTTGTCGGCGACCGATGGCACCATCGCCACGCGTTTTTCGTTGGCCCGTGTTTCTTTCAGGACGGCAATTTTCACTGCCATAAATAGCCCTCAGCTCTTATTTGGTTGACGCTACTTGCAGCGCGCTTGACCCCCAGATCGGTACGCAAGGGGCCGATGGTCAGCGCCTGTGCGTGATTGCCGAAGCGGCGGTGAGTCTAGCGGATTGCGCGGCGGGATACATGGGCCGGAAT
>DATMTG010000263.1:0-5201 GCA_035565075.1 Stenotrophobium sp. | reverse complement strand
GCCGAGGTCACCCGCACGCCGCCGCCCCGCCGGGTCACGCCCGAGGCCCTGCCCCTGAAACCGGGACACGCGACATGAACCTGATCACCAGCATCGGCGAGTTCCTGTTCATGTCCATCGTCGGGCTGCTGGTCGCCTTTCCGGCTTTCCTGCTGTTGCGCAGCCTCAGCTGGAACCGGATCTGGCGTCGCCTGCTGCGCCTGTTCGATCGCCACTGGCAGCCCGTCCTGCTGCGCCCCTACACCGCAGCGACGGCGCCACACGACCCGGCGCAACCGCGGCGTCCGCGCGAGTGAAGACATGCTGAAGATCGCACTCGTCTCGACCAGCGGCGGCGTCGGCCGCACGACGCTCACCGCCAATCTCGCCACCGCGCTGGCGCAGCGCGGATCTCCGGTCCTGGCGCTGGACCTCGATCCGCAGAACCTGCTGGCGCTGCATCTGGGCATGCCGCCCGGACGCGGCGAAGGGCTGGCGGCCAGCGTGCTGGCGGGCCAAGCCTGGCAGGAAAGCGGCCAGCGCAATTCCGACGGCGTGCGCTTTCTGCCCTATGGCCAGCTCGATCGCGCGCATGAATTCCGGTTCATGCAAAAGCTGGCCGATGCCGGCGACGGCTGGCTGCGCACGCGGCTGGGCGAGCTCGGCCTGCCGGCCGAGACCATCACGCTGATCGACACGCCACGCCTGCCCTCGATTCACGCGCAACAGGCGCTGGCCGCCGCCGACCTCGTGCTCGGCATCCTGAATGCGGAGATTTCCACCTACGCCAGCCTGCGGGCGCTGCTCGACAGCACGGCCGCGATGAGGGACCGCTGCTACTTCGTGCTCAACCAGGTCGATGCCACCCGCGCATTGCAGAACGACATCATGACGGTGTTGCGCAACGATCTGGGTGCCGCACTCAGCGGGCAGGTGATCCATCGCGATGTCGCCGTTGCCGAGGCCACGGCCAGCAACTCGGCGGTGACTGTTCACGCGCCGCACAGCCAGGCTGCGCACGACTTCCAGGGACAGGCCGGCTGGCTGCTGTCGCTGGTGCGCAGCGACGGCGCATGGCGGAACCGGGACCGGGACCGGCAATGACCCCCACGCGCACCGCCGCCGACCTGCTCGGGGTTGACGATCCCCATCGTCCGGGTCAGTGGCTGCTGCGTCTCTTCGTCCTGTCGCCGGCACAGGCCCGGCCGTTGCCCCGCTGGCTGGCAGTGCCTTTGCGACCGCTGGCACTGCTGCTGATCCGCGAACTGGGCGTACGCGATCCGCGCAGTCCGCTTGCCTGGCTGTCGGCGCTGGTGCTCGTGCAGGAGGCGCTGCCGGCGCAGCGCGCGACCGGCGCGACCGTTTCCGTCGGCCGCTTCCTGTTCGCGCCGCTGTGGCGCCTGCTGCACCCCGTGCTGCGGCTGCTGGCGTGGCCGTTGCGCCGTCTTGCGGCACGCTTTGACCGCGTTGACTTCGCCGCGGGAACCGCAAGGCTGGAGCGCGTCTCCGCGGCATTGACCTCCAGCTTCCCGGCGCGCCTGGTGCTGCTGCTGATCGTCTGCGGCCTGCTGTACAGCGTCGCCACCACGCCGCTGACCTGGAACGAGCAATTGCTGCTGTTCCTGCTGATGTGGCTGACCACGCTGCTGATCCGCCGCATGCCCGGCACGCTGCCGACGCTGGTGATCGTCGGCTTCTCGCTGTGCGCGTCGTCGCGCTACATCTGGTGGCGCCTGACGCAGACGCTCGACCTCGATCCCGGCCCCGACTTCATCCTCGGCATGGGCCTGATCGCGGCGGAGACCTACACCTGGGTGGTGCTGGTGCTGGGCTATGTGCAGAACACGCTGCCGCTCAGGCGCAAGCCGGTAGCGCTGCCCGCCGATACCCGCCTGTGGCCGACGGTCGACGTCTACATCCCGACCTACAACGAGTCGATCAAGGTGGTGAAGCCGACGGTGCTGGCGGCGCTGGCGATGGACTGGCCGCGCGACAAGCTGCGCGTGTTCGTGCTCGACGACGGCCGGCGCGAGTCGTTCCGGCGGCTGGCCGAGGAAACCGGCGCGGGCTATATCACCCGCGACAACAACGCGCACGCCAAGGCAGGCAACCTCAACCACGCGCTGACCGTCACCGAAGGCGAATTCATCGCCATCTTCGACTGCGACCACATTCCGGTGCGCTCGTTCCTGCAGACCGCGATGGGCTGGTTCCTGCGCGACCCGCAGTGCGCGATGCTGCAGACGCCGCACCATTTCTATTCGCCCGATCCGTTCGAGCGCAATCTCGGCACCTTCCGCCAGGTGCCCAACGAAGGCAGCCTGTTCTACGGGCTGGTGCAGGATGGCAACGACCTCTGGAACGCGACGTTCTTCTGCGGCTCCTGCGCGGTGCTGCGCCGCGGACCGCTGGAGGAAATCGGCGGCATCGCGGTCGAGACCGTGACCGAGGACGCCCATACCGCGCTCAAACTCCATCGCCGCGGCTACAACACCGCCTATCTCAACGTCACCCAGGCGGCGGGCCTGGCCACCGAGAGCCTGGCCAGCCATATCGGCCAGCGCATCCGCTGGGCGCGCGGCATGGCGCAGATCTTCCGCACCGACAACCCGCTGCTGGGCAAGGGCCTGAAACTGTTCCAGCGCCTGTGCTACGCCAACGCCATGCTGCACTATTTCTACGGACTCCCGCGCCTGGTGTTCCTGACGTCGCCGCTGGCCTTCCTCTATTTCCACCTGCACGTGATCAACGCGGCCGCGGCGGCGCTGGCGATCTACGTGCTGCCGCACCTGTTCCAGGCCAGCCTGGCCAATGCCCGCATCCAGGGCCGCTACCGTCATTCGTTCTGGGCCGAGGTCTACGAATCGGTGCTGGCCTGGTACATCGTGCTGCCGACGACGCTGGCGGTGATCAATCCGCGCATCGGCAAGTTCAACGTCACCGGCAAGGGCGGGCTGGTCGAACAGCGCTACTTCGCCTGGCGCACCTCGCTGCCTTACCTGATCCTGGCCAGCGTCAATCTCATCGGCCTGCTGATCGGCGTCGTGCGGCTGTGGCTGGGCGACGGCCATGAAACCTCGACCATCGTCATGAACATGCTCTGGGCCCTGCACAACTCGGTGATGCTCGGCGCCGCCATCGGCGTCGGCGCGGAGTCGCGCCAGACGCGGGCCGCGCATCGCGTGCCGATCGATCTGCCGGCGACCCTGTACCTGCCCGACGGCCGCACGCTGCCGTGCCGCACGGTCAACTACTCGACCACCGGGTTCGAGTTGCGCTCGACAGCGCCGAACGGCATCGCGACCGGCACGCGTCTGCTGATCGGCCTGCAGCGCGGCCACCGCGAATTCACCTTCGCGGCGCAGATCGTGCGCAACAGCGGCACCCAACTGGGCATGCGCCTCGAAGAGATGACGCCCGAGCAGGAAACCCAGCTGATGCAGTGCACCTTCGGACGCGCCGACGCCTGGCTGGAATGGAGCGATCGCACGCCTTCGGACGCGCCGCTGTCGAGCCTGTGGGAAGTCCTGAAATTCGGCGTGAGCGGCTACCGCCGCCTGTTCGAAGGCCTCGGCGCGCTGATTCCTCCCAACTTCCTGCGCCTGGCTCGGCGCGCGACCGACTGAGGCACCTGTCCGCATGGGACTCTGGAGCTATTACTTCTTCCTCAAGTTTTTCCTGTTCGCGGGAAAATTCATCGGCTTTCATTTCTGGCCGAACCTGGCATTCGCGATCTTCGTGGCGTTGCCGGTGCGTCATGTCGTTCTGCGCCTGAGCAAGCAGGTGATCGCGATCCCGGCGGGCATCGCGCTGCTGTACTACGACTCCTGGCTGCCGCCGTTCTCGCGCGCACTGCAGCAGGCGGGCGAGATCGAGCGGTTCAGTGCGCAGTACCTGGTGGAACTGGCGGGGCGCTTCATCAATCCAAAAGTCGTCGCCGTGCTGGCGCTGATGCTGGTGCTGCATCTCCTGCTGAGCCGCAAGCTGCGCATGAGCACCTTCGCCTTCATCGCTATCCTGATCATGCCGTGGTGGTTCAGCCTGACCAGCCTGTCGCTGCGCGTGGCCCCGGCGCCGCAGGCCAGTTCAGCGGCCGTAGACAAAGGCAGCACACCGATGGAGATCGGCGGGCCGGCCAACGATGCCAGGCTCGATCAGGCCCTGAGCGATTTCTACAGCAAGGAAAGCACGCGCAAGGTGGACTTCCCCTCGACCGCCGGCAGTCAGGCGCCGTTCGACATCATCTTCATCCACATCTGTTCGCTGGCCTGGGACGACCTGGCCTACATCGACCAGCGCGACAATCCGCTGATCCGGCGCTTCGACGTGCTGTTCAACAATTTCGATTCGGCCGCCAGCTATAGCGGACCGGCCGCGATCCGCCTGCTGCGCGCGCCCTGCGGACAGGAGCCGCATGCCGACCTGTACAAGCCGGCGCCGCCCGGCTGCACGCTGTTCGACGACCTGCAGAACGCCGGCTTCACCGCCAACTGGGCGATGAACCATGACGGCCATTTCGGCGGCTTCATCTCCGATGTGCGCGACCGCGGCGGCATGCCGGCGACCTTCACCGAGGACAAGGGCGCCGACATCTCGCTGCGCGCGTTCGACGGCACGCCGATCTACGACGACTACTCGATCCTGTCGCGCTGGTTCGAGCACCGCAAGACCGAAGCCGCACCGGAAGTCGCGCTGTACTACAACACCATCACCCTGCACGATGGCAACACCAAGCCCGGCGTAAACCTGGGCAACCCGCACGACAGCTACGCCACCCGCTTCAAGAAGTTCGCCAGCGACATCGGCCGCTTCATGGACCTGTTGCAAAGTTCGGGACGCCGCGCGGTGGTCGTATTCGTGCCGGAACACGGCGCCAACGTGCGCGGCGACCGCATGCAGATATCCGGCCTGCGCGAAATCCCGAGTCCGGCGGTGGCGCTGATCCCGGTCGGCATCAAGCTCATCGGCTTCCCCCCCGGCACCGGCCTGCAGGGCCAGAAGCAGATCAACGCGCCGAGCAGCTTCCTGGCGCTGTCGCAGTTGCTGGCCAACTTCATGGCCAGGGACCCGTTCACGATGGCGACGCCCGATCTGGGCGACTACGTCCACGACCTGCCGCAGACCGATTTCGTCGCCGAGAACGAGGCGACCGTGGTCATGCGCTGGGGCAGCGGCTACAAGCTGCGCAACCCGGACAAGACCTGGAGCGACTACATCACCGG
>DATMTG010000262.1:0-6001 GCA_035565075.1 Stenotrophobium sp. | reverse complement strand
CCCGCCTGCGCCAGGCAGCGCGCCACCGCTGCGCCCAGGCCCGTACCGCCGCCGGTGATGAAGACCGATCTGCCATTTGCTTTCATGCGGGCATTGTCGCACTGATGGCGGCATTTGTAGGAGTGCGCAGGAATGAGGCTCCGCCGCTAGAATCCCCGCATCGCAGTCATCAACAAAAAAACGTCCATGCGCACGCTCCTGTCCACCACCCTCCTGCTGAGCCTGAGCTGGGGAGGGCTGTGGCACGACCCGGCCCATGCCGCACCGCCGCCGGCGGTTGATACGCCGCTGACGGCATCGGAAATACACGCCATCGAACAGGAAGCCATCGAGCGCCGCAACAGCCTTGGCGACAACCACGAAGCGCCGGCCGGCCCGCCGTGGAAGACGCTGACGCCAGACAAGCTGGCGCAGCTGCTGCGCATGCCGCAGTTTCAGAAACTCGGCTACGACAGCCACGGCGTGCTGCTCGACCAGGCGATGGCCTGGGACCTGGTGCACTTCCAGAACCTCTCCGACATCAAGCGGTTTTTCCAGCAGGTCAACGGCAAGGACTACTTCCAGGAGCCGCCGTCCTCGGCGAGGAGCGCCGAGGTCAGCCACATCGGCTACTACACCGATACCACCGCCAGCGCGGAAGCCGGCGCGCTGTCGGCGCTGTTCAACTGCATGCCGTGGGCGAACTGGGCGGTGGAGTCGGACGACCCGCTGCTGTGGACCATGCAGCGCGGCGACAACTGGGACGTGCCCAACACCTTTGATTTCGGACTTTGCGTGCGCAAGCAACGTGAAGACCAATCATTCGCCTGGCCCAACGACCCGGACACCGCGCGCGGCGCGCGATCCGCCGCCATCATCGAAGAGCGCCTGAGCCGGCAGTTGCTCGCGCACGGCTGCAGCGGTACCGGGCCGGATCATTGCCTCGGGCTGCTGCGGGCGTTGTTTTCGCTGGGCCCGGCACCGCGCGACGGCGTCGCCATCATCAAGCGGCTGGACGCCGACACCGCCGCGACGCAACCGGAGTCGATCCCCGCTGCGTTGCAGGGGTATCGCGGCAGCCGCGACGACCCCTTGACGCCCCTGTACCAGCAGACGCGCCACCAGCTCTTGCGCAAGGGCATCGTGCTATCGGCCAAGCTCGACCTGATGCTGCGCGACCCGCAGTCGTGGACGCCGGGCGAGATCGATACCGGCGTCGATGCCGCCATTGCGCTGATGCTGGCGTGGCGGCGCCTGGACTGGATGGTGAATCCGTATGGCATGCACAACGCGCGCTGGTATGGCTTCGAAAATCCCTGGCAACACCTCGGCGTGAACGGGCAGACGCCGCCCGCCATTGCCGCGCGCCTGCGGCAACTCGGCACCGAAGCGGCGGCCGACAAAGGCTGTGCAAGCGCCAAACTGGCAGGCAACGACCAGCCGCCGGATTACTGGTACGCCTATGCCGTCGCCAAGCTGCAACGCGAAGGCAATGATTGCCAGACGCTGCCGCTGGACTGGATCGCCGGGCAGTACGTGCAAGCCAGCCAGCAGAACCGGCGCGCGTTGCTGGCGCCCATTGCGGAGGTTGCCGCGTGGGTGGATGAAAAGGCCACAGCCGATCCGCGCGACCGCATCCGCGACTCGATCGGTCGCGCTTGCCCGGCAAAGGATTGGGGTGCGGATTACTGGGGCCTCTGCGCGCGCCAGGCGGCGATCGTGCTCGCCGAACGCAAACGCGAGGAGGCACAGCGCGAGGCCGAGGAAGCGGCCGCACGCGCCTTGCAGAACGATCCCTGCCGTAACGGCAGCCTGGTCGCCCTGCTCCAGCAATTCGGCTACGGCGACGACAAAGGCTACGCCATCGGCAATGTGCAATACGCCTGCAAGCCGCTGCCCGACGCGGCCGGGACGGCGGCGATTGCGGTGTTTCACCAGACGACCGCCCCCACGGTGAGCGATGAGAATGACAGCGACGGCGATTACGAGCTGCACCTGATGGTCGTGGACAAGGACGGCACGCTGCTGGCGCAGACCCGTGTCAGCGATGCCGCCGAATCGGATGCCGTCAGCCTCGACGAAGTCGGCATCGACACCGGCCTCTATCGTCTGGCGCCCGACGTGCGCGCGTTTGGCGTGACGACCTACAACGCCGCGCATTGCTACCAATGCGCATTTTCGGAGACGAAGCTCAGCCTGTTCGTGCGCGAAGGCAAGACCCTGCACAAGGTTCTGGACGGACTGATGCAGGACACGATGACACCCGACGGCGAGGAAACGGCGAACTGCTATCCCAGCAGCGAAACAACCAGCACCCTCGCCATCGGCCCGCAGCGGCATGCGGGCTACGCCGATCTGATCATCACGGCCACCACAGTCCATTCGGTCTACGTCGAACCCGAAAGCAAGCAGACCTGCGCCGCTGCCGCGCCTGATGAGCGCAGCCGCACCACCTGGATTTACGACGGCAAACAGTACCGACCCGCCAAACCTTAACCGCGCACGTAGCCCAGGGTTTTCATCACTTCGGCGATTTCGCCGAGGATGGCGGGGTCGTCGATGGTCGCCGGCACGGTATGCGGCTGGCCGTCGGCGATGGCGCGCATGGTCGCGCGCAGCACCTTGCCGGAACGGGTCTTGGGCAGGCGCGCCACCACCGCCGCCTGGCGGAACGCCGCCACCGGCCCGATCTGCGCGCGCACGCGCTCGACCAGTTCGCGGATGATGGTGTCGGCTTCGCGCCTGACGCCGGACTTGAGCACCACCAGTCCCAGCGGCACCTGGCCTTTGAGCGCGTCGGCGACGCCGATCACCGCGCACTCCGCCACGTCCGGGTGTCCCGCCAGCACTTCCTCCATCGCGCCGGTGGACAGGCGGTGGCCGGCGATGTTGATGATGTCGTCGATGCGCGACATGATCCACCAGTAGCCGTCGGCGTCGCAGTAACCGGCGTCGCCGGTGAGGTAGTAGCCGGGATAGCGCGAGAGATAGGTGTCGCGATAACCCTGTTCGTTCTGCCACAACGTGCTCAGCGTTCCCGGCGGCAGCGGCAGCTTGATGACGACGTTGCCGATGGTGCCGCGCGGCACCGGCGCGCCCTCGGCGTCGAGCACCTGCATGTCGAAGCCCGGCACCGGCACCGTCGCCGAACCCGGCTTGACCGGCATCGGCTCGATGCCCATGCAGTTGGCGATGGCGGCCCAGCCCAGTTCGGTCTGCCACCAGTGATCCACCACCGGCACCTTGAGCGCGTCCTGCGCCCAGACGATGGTGTCGGGGTCGCAACGCTCGCCGGCGAGGAACAGCAACTTGAATTTCGACAGGTCGTACTGGCCGATCAGCTGCCCGCGCGGGTCTTCCTTCTTGATCGCTCGGAACGCGGTCGGCGCGGTGAACAGCGCCTTGACGCCATGCTGCGCGATCACGCGCCAGTAGGCACCGGCGTCGGGCGTGCCGACCGGCTTGCCTTCGTAGAGGATCGTGGTACAGCCCTGCAGCAGCGGCCCGTAGACGATGTAGGAATGGCCGACCACCCAGCCGACATCCGACGCCGCCCAGAACACGTCGCCCGGGTCCATGCCGAACACCGCCTTCATCGAATAGCGCAGCGCCACCGCGTGGCCGCCGTGATCGCGCACCACGCCCTTGGGCTTGCCGGTGGTGCCGGAGGTATACAGCACGTACAGCGGATCGGTCGCCGCCACCGGCACGCAGTCGGCCGGACTGACGCCGGCAATGGCGCTGGCCCAGTCGAGATCGCGCCCGGCGGTCAGCGGCGCGATGCACTGCGCGCGCTGCAGGATGATGCAGCGCGGCACCTTGTGCGACGCCAGTTGCAGCGCCTGGTCGAGCAGCGGCTTGTACTCGATCAAACGCCCAGGCTCGATGCCGCAGGACGCCGACACCACCAGCACCGGCCCGGCCGCGTCGATGCGCTTGGCCAGTTCGGGCGCCGCGAATCCGCCGAACACCACCGAATGCACCGCGCCGATGCGCGCACAGGCCAGCATCGCGATGGCGGCCTCGGGCACCATCGGCATGTAGATCACCACGCGATCGCCCTGCTTCACGCCCTGTTCCAGCAGCGCGCCGGCAAACAGCGCAACGCGGTCGCGCAGTTCGCGGTAGGTGTAGCGCGCCACCGTGCCGGTCACCGGACTGTCGTAGATCAGCGCGAGCTGGTCGGCGCGGCCGCCGTCGACGTGACGGTCGAGCGCGTTGTGGCAGGTGTTGAAAAGACCGTTGCGGAACCAGCGGTACATCGGCGCGTTGCTGTCGTCCAGCACCTTGTCCCAGTGCCGGTGCCAGTGCAATTCCCCGGCCTGCCCGGCCCAGAACTCTTCCGGCTCGGCCAGCGAATGGCGGTGCTGCTCGGCGTGACGGGATGCGCTCATCTTGGTCTCCTGCATCAGTCGGTACGTCAGACGATATGCTGCTTCATGAACCCGACGATATCCTTTCGCGCCTCGCCCACTTCGGGAAACAGTGCCTCGAACAGGGGGAAGGCATGCGGCAGCGCCGGCCAGATGTCCATGCGCGTGGCGATGCCGGCCTCGCGCGCGCGCTGCACGAACAGCAAGGTGTCATCGAGCAGGATTTCATTGTCGCTCGCCAGCAGGTACAGCGGCGGGAACCCTGAGAGGTCGGCGTACAGCGGCGACAACTCGGGATCGGCCGCGTCCCAGTCGCCGACATAGAGTTCATGCACGCGATACATCACCGAGATCGGCAGGATCGGATCGCGTTTCATCTTCGCCGTGCGGCTGGGCATGCCGTACAGCCGCGCCATTTCGGTGGCGGGCGAAATCGGCACCGCACAGGCCGGCATCGGCAGGCCGTTCTTGCGGATGCGCTGCAACAATCCCAGGGTCAGGTTGCCGCCTGCCGACTCGCCGGCAACCGCGATGCGCGCCGGACTGAACCCGCGATCCAGCAGTGCGCGGTAAGCCCACTCGCAATCGTCCAGCGACGCGGGAAACTTGTTGCCGGGCGCCAGCCGGTAATCGGGCATGAAGCCGACGGCATCGAGTTCACGGCACATCTTCGCGAGCATGCGCACATGCACGTCCGGCGAGGCCGGCAACAGGAACGCACCGCCGTGCAGGTACAGGATCGCCGGCTTGTGCGTGTCCGCAAGACTGCCGAGCACATAGCCTGGCACGCGGTCGACCGGGCGGTATTCCAGCGCCAGGCCGAAGGTGTTGCGGCAGACCCGCGAAGCCGTCAGCAGCTGCGTCCTGACGATGCGCTCGATCGGGCCGCGCATCACCCAAGCCATCCACGGCCGCAATAATTTACGCAGCAACCAGATGATGATGCGGCTGCGCAGGCTGATCTTGACCGGCTTGAGTTCGTAGTTCATCAAAATTCCCGATGGGCAAAGCACAATATAACGACAGAATTCATCGCGGCGTCACGGGGCGATTATGGTTGATCGGTGTCGGTGACGAGGGCTTCCAGCCCGCGCGCGGCATCCCAGATACGGATGACATCCACGCAGTCGGGGCGTTCCATGTAGTAGATCAGGACCCGCTCGAATTCCTTGAGCGGACAAAAGCGCAATGGATGGGGCAGATCGGGCAGGTATTCCGCGTGTCGCTTGGAGCCGATCGCGGGTTGTTCGCTCAGCAGCACGAACGCGGATTCAACGGCGCCGAGAAATTTTCTGGCGACCTGCGGCGAGCGCCGCCGGAGATAAGCAAAGATTTCGTCGATGTCGGCATCCGCACGCGGACGCAGGACGACCGGCTTGCTCATGCGCCGAGTTTCTTGCGCTTGGCGGTCCAGTAGCGCTTATCCGCCACGACGCCGGATCCGGAGTTGAGCCCTTCTGCGATGAGCGTTCTGAGCTGCTGGGCCGCGACCTGCTTCTGGTGGTCGCGGATCAGGTCGCGCACATAGTCCGACGCACCGCTGTAACCGCCCTGCCTGACCTGGCCATCGACGAATTTCTTCAGTGGCTCCGGCAGCGAGATGTTCATGGTGGCGGTCATGGCGGACTCCCTGATGGCAATGATTGCCA
>DATMTG010000261.1:0-10612 GCA_035565075.1 Stenotrophobium sp. | reverse complement strand
CCAGGTGTGCACCGCTTCACCAGACACCACCTTCCCTTGGGCCACGGACTCCATGGCTTTCAGGGTGTCCTGCCAGCGTGACTGCTCCAGCGCTTGCCGCTCAATGAATTCACTAAGCGCCTGATTGATGAGCCAGCTTTTGCTCCGCCGGAGCTTTCCGGCCATGGTATTCAGGCGCTCTTCAACTTCGGGTTGAAGTCGTACAGTCGTGACACTCATGCGATGCCCTCTTTACAATGAATGCAATGTATTACATTGCATTCATCTGGGCAAGAAGGCTAGTGATGGATGGATTCAAAGCATCTAACGAGCTTCCTTTGATCCCCGATCCCGGCGTGCAGGAATAGCGTTAAAGAGCACAACCACACTCTTACGGCTCCTCATCCACTGCATCTGCCGCACCACCCAACAGTGCCTGCGCCTGCTCAGCCGGCAACGCTTCGACTTCACGCAACTGCCGCTGGATCGCGCGGCTGCGGACGCCGGTGGCGTCGATCTGGTGGCTGGCTTCGTCGAGTTTCTTCTTCACCTTGTCGAGCACGTCGCCGAATTTGCTGAACTCGGTCTTGACTGCGCTCAACACTTGCCAGACTTCGCTGCTGCGTTTTTCGATGGCGAGGGTGCGGAAACCCATCTGCAGGCTGTTGAGCAGGGCGGTCAGCGTGGTCGGGCCGGCCAGCGTCACGCGATACAGGCGTTGCAGTTCGTCGGACAGGCCGGGGCAGCGGATGGCTTCCGCATACAGTCCTTCGGTAGGCAGGAACATCAGCGCGAAGTCGGTGGTGTGCGGCGGCTCGATGTATTTCTCGTGGATTTTTTTCGCTTCGAGACGCAGGCGTGCGGCCAGCGCGTTGATGGCATCCTTGGCTGCGGGCGCGTCGGCACGCTCCTGCGCCTCCAGCAGGCGTTCGTAATCTTCGCGCGGGAATTTCGCGTCGATCGGTAGCCATACTGGTTTGGCGTCGCCTTGCTCACCACGGCCGGGCAGGCGGATCGCGAACTCCACCGGGTCCTTGCTGTTCGGGCGCGTGACGACATTGCCGGCGTACTGCTCCGGCGTCAGCAGTTGCTCCAGCAGATTGCCGAGCTGCACTTCGCCCCAGGTGCCGCGGGTCTTGACGTTGCTCAGCACGCGCTTGAGATCGCCAACGCCGGTGGCGAGGTTCTGCATTTCGCCCAGCCCTTTGTGCACGAGTTCCAGCCGTTCGCTGACCAGCTTGAACGATTCGCCGAGGCGCTGCTCCAGCGTCGCGTGGAGCTTTTCGTCCACGGTCTTGCGCATTTCATCGAGCTTGGCGGCGTTGTCGGTCTGCATCTCGCGCAGCTTGACTTCCAGCGTCGCGCGCATCTCGTTGAGGCGCTGGGTGTTCGATTCGGTGAGCGTCGCCAGTTGCTGGCCGAAACTTTTAAGTTGCTGCGCCAGCAGGCCACCGAGGCCGGTGACCTGTGTGCCCAGCGTCTGGCCGAACTGGTTGAGGTTGCCGCTGAGCTCCACGCGCTGCTGGCCGCTGAGTTCGGCGAGTTCCTGGCGCAGGCGCGACAGTTCATCGCGCAGCTGTGCCTGCGCCTGCGCCAGGGATTCGGCCAGCCGGGCCTGCGTGGCGGCATCGTCGCGTCCACCTGCGCGCCACAGCAGGATGATCTGGAGGACGACCACCAGCAGCAGGCCGGCGCCGAGACACAGGAGAGCGAGAGTGTTCATCTGCCCAGTTTAGCCGCGTGCGGTGCGGTCGTGCGACCGGGTCCCGCGCGGGCAACTGGCCGCCTGAGATGACGGGCGCTATGCTCGCGCACGGACGCCGTGCCCGGCGCCACCAGAAGACCAGAAAGCCGGGCCGGAGGTGACTGCGACAGATGCGGGGGAGCGTGATGCGGAAAATCGGAATCCTGATTGGCGCGTGCGGGCTGACCATCGCACTGGCCGCCTGCGGCAGTTCGCAGGCGCCCCTGCAATCGGCAACGGCGGGCGGGGCGATTCCGGACGATCCGGTGCTGCTGGTCAATCCCTTCGTCGGCACGCAGACCGGCGCCACCGATTTCGGCACCGGTGGCGGTGCGGGAAATACGTTTCCCGGTGCGACGCTGCCGTTCGGCATGGTGCAGTTTTCGCCCGACACTTCATTCAGCGACAACTTCGGCGGCGGCTACAGTTATGCCGACACCCGACTCAAGGGCTTCAGCCTGACGCATCTCTCCGGCGCCGGCTGCGCAATCTTCCAGGACATCGGCGTGCTGCCGCTGGCGAAGACGGTCACGGCTTCGCCGGTGCCGCCACTGGCCGCGGGCATCACGTCCGACAATCTCGCCACCTTCGATCACGCTTCGGAGCAGGCGCAGCCCGGTTACTACCGCGTGCGCCTGAACCCGGCGACGGCAGCGCCGATCGATGTCGAATTGACCGCGACGCTGCGTGGCGGCATGGCGCGCATCGAGTATCCGCGGGGAACGCCCGAAAGCCTGCTGGTCAACGCCGGCAACAGCGTCATGGGCAATGGCGTCGCCAGCGTCGCGATCGACCCCGTGCACCGCGAGGTCAGCGGCAGCGCCAGCAGCGGCCGCTTCTGCTACCAGGACAATCACTACACGGTTTATTTCGTCGCCCAGTTCGATCAGCCGTTTGCGTCCTATGCCACCTGGCAGAAACAGATCCTGATCCCGTCCGGAACATCGGCCACCGATGTTTCGCCGCTGCCGCTCGACTACCAGCCGATCCCTGGCGGGCCCACCTCGCTCCCCGGCAATCCGAGCACCACCGCGCAGGCCGGTGCGGTGTTGAGCTTTGCGCCGCAGGCCGGTGCGCCGGTGATCATGCGCGTGGCGATCTCCTACGTCAGCGTCGACAACGCCCGCGCCAACCTGCAGGCGGAGCTGGCCGGGCGCGATTTCGACAGCGTGCATGCGCAGGCGCATCAGGCCTGGCGCAAGGCGCTGTCGCAGATCGAGATCGGCGGGGTCGCGCTGCCGCTGGCGCGGACGTTCTACACCGCGCTGTACCACGCGCTGCTGTCGCCCACCGTGTTCAGCGACGTCAACGGCGACTACATCGGCATGAACAACGCCATCCATCACACCGCGCATGTGGAATATGCCAATTATTCCGGCTGGGACATCTACCGTTCGCAGACGCCGCTGCTGGCGATGCTCGATCCGCAGCGCGGCAGCGACATGGTGCAGTCGCTGGTGGACGACGCCGCGCAGAGCGGCTGGCTGCCGAAATGGTCTTTTGCCAACCAGCAGTCCGACACCATGGTCGGCGATCCTGCGGATCCGATCATCGCCAGCAGCTACGCCTTCGGCGCGCGCAATTTCGATACGGCGGCGGCGCTCGACGCCATGTTCAAGGGCGCGACGCAGCCGGGGCAGAGCGGCAATCCGGCCAGCCTCAACAACGGCTATGCCGAGCGCCCGGGCCTGGCGTTCTACAGCGCCCTCGGCTACATCCCGAAGGAGATGGATGTGCCGGTGCTGGGAAACCTGCTGCCGGTGGTCAGTTCGCAGCTGGTCTGGGGCACCGCCGCCACCGCGCTGGAATACGCGCTCGACGATTTTTCGATCGGCCGGTTTGCGGACCTGCTGGGGAAAGCGGAGCAGGTATCCGCGATCAGCGCACGCGCCGGCAACTGGAAAAACCTGTTCAATCCCGCCAGCGGCTACATCGAGCCGCGCTCGGCGACCGGCATTTTCCTGCCGGGCTACGACACTGCGGGCGGTGATGGTTTCGTCGAAGGCAACAGTGCGCAATACACCTGGTTCGTGCCGCAGGACATGGCGGGCCTGATTGCGATGCTGGGCGGAACGGCAGCGGCGCAGGCGCGACTCGACGCTTTCTTCAAGCAGCTCAACGCCGGGCCGCAGGCGCCGTATGCGTTTCTCGGCAACGAGCCGACACTGTTCACGCCATGGCTCTACGCCTGGCTGCAGCAGCCGGACAAGACCGCGCCGATCGTGCGCGAGGCGCTGACCACGCTCTACGACGATACGCCCAAGGGCATGCCCGGCAACGACGACCTGGGCACGATGTCGGCGTGGTGGGTGCTGGCGGCGCTCGGCTTCAATCCCGGCATCCCCGGCACCGACGTGCTGCTGCTCAACCCGCCGCTGATTCCGCATGCAGTCGTGCACCTGTCCGGCGGCGACCTGCGCATCGACGGCGGCGGCAGCGCGGGCCGCGTGCAGAGCCTCACGCTCGACGGCGCGCCGCTGGACCGCGCCTGGCTGCACTACGTCGAGATCGCCAGGGGCGGCACGCTGCGCTACAGCCTCGGCGACGCGGCGTCCGCCTGGGCGACAGCGGCAGCGGCGGTGCCGCCCTCGTTCGGGGATGGATCCGGCTCGCCCTGATTGCGTGCAGTCGGCTGCCCGAGCTTGAACCGCGCCCGGTTATGCTCAGGCGCTGGCGTAGAGCCGCCCTTGAGGACGGTACCCGGTGATGCCGCTGGCGCTGTACAGCGCCGTGGCATTGCTGCTGGAAAACAGGGAGTTCAGTGCGCGACGGATCTGCGCCTGGCGTTCATCGAGCAGCGCGCCGTTGGCAAAGTTGGCCTGTTCGCACTCGTGCGCCAGCGTCATCAGTTTCTGCCACTGCGCGGATAATTGCGGCGCGCCGGGATGGGCGTCGATCAGCGCGTCGATGGTGCCGCCGCGTTGCAGGGCCTGCAGCTGCTGACCCAGTTGTTGCAGTTCCTTGACCCGTGCCAGCTTGAGCGCCGAAATCTGCAGGAGGCCGGGCTGGTCGCTGGCGATCAGCGCGCCGCGTTCACGCTCGAGGATCGACAGCAGCGACTGGCAGCAGACCAGATGCTGCGCGATGACTTGATCGAGTTCGGGCGTGCCGTGGCTGTTCATGTGATTTTGGAAAGATCCTGTTCCATGCTAGTCAGGCGGCGGGCAATCGCGTGCGGGTCGATGGTATAGCTGCCGTCTTCCAGCGACGCCTTGATCGCGGCGATGCGCTGCGGATTGGCAACCGGAAGTCCGGAGACGCTTTTTTCAAACTGGTGCAGCTGCAGCGCATCCGGCGTGAAATTGACCGAATCCGGCCGCGACGCCTTGCTGACGCCATTGTCATTGGCGCCGCCACGGGCCACGGCCTCGACGGTTTTGGGGGGCGTGCGTGCGACACCGCCGACGTTGCCGAGATAGCTGTCGATTTTTGTAACCATGGCCAATCGCTCCCGCAGATAGGGTCGTATGCGGGTTTTATCGGCAGGGGCCGGCGGAACTTTAGGGGGCCGTGATCAAAAACGTTCACAACTGCACCTCGACGGTCCCGGCACCGCTGACGACGCCTTCGACCGTGCGCTGCGAATGGCTGTTGCGCACCTGGACGCGCTCGCCGCGGCCGGCATCGGCCAGCGCGGTGCCGGTGGCGCGGACCTCGAGTCCGCCGACGCGGCCGACCAGCGTCACCTGCTGGCCACGATGGACGATGCGTGCGGAACGGACCATCTCGGGCGACAGCACCGTGCCGATCGCCAGCGGCCGCTGCAGCACGGCGCCGATGACCTGGTCCGGGTCGGTGATGTATCCGAACGGCAGCGTGCTGGCATCGCGGGTCTGCGGCGCGATGGCGTCGGCGGTGATGGTTTCGCCGCGCGCCAGCGAGCGCGTCAGCACCAGGACCGGCAGCGACTGGCTGATGCGCACCGGCACGTAGAGCGTCCACGCCACCGGCGATTCGCAACGGACGCCGACGCTCATCGCGCCGCGTCCGCTGCTGCCCGGCGCGACAAACGCCTGCGGAGCCTGCGCACAGGCCGGCAGGCGCAGGCGCTGGTCGAGCGCGCCGGCGTGCACCTGGACATCGGGGCCGGACTGCGTGCGTGCAAAGTTTGAGGCGATCTCGCGGATGCGGTCGGCGGGTTCCCAGCCGGCGGCCTGCGCCAGGACCGGCGCGGCGCAGGCGGCGAGGAACAGCAGTATCAGTTTGAGCGGCATCCGACTCTCCGGCGATCCTGCACAGGCTGAGGCAATTGACGTGCCACGCCCCGAGCCGCCGGCGCTCAAGTTCCGGCCACGGCCGCCGTTAATGCCGCTGCATCCCGGAGACAAGCGCCATGGCCTCAGGCTTACTCGAAAGCATCGACCGCAGCACGCACCTGGCCGGACACAACCGGCTGGCCCTGCTGCTGTTCCGGCTGGATCCGCGTCAATACTTTGGCATCAACGTGTTCAAGGTCCAGGAGGTGCTCGAGCGCCCGCGCGTGAGCTGGGTGCCGTCCGCCCATCCGCTGGTGCGCGGCATCGCCGATATCCGCGGACGCGTCATGCCGATCATCGACCTGCGGCTGGCGGTGGGCGGGCAACCGCTGGAAGACGACAGCGCCAGCCACGTCATCGTCACCGAGTTCAACCGCTCGGTGCAGGGATTCCTGGTGCACGCGGTGGAGCGCATCATCCATGTCGAGGTCGAGACCGTGCAGCCACCGCCACCCGGCGATGGCGACAGCTACCTGACCGCCGTCACCCGCTACGGTAACGAGCTGATCGAGATCATCGATGTCGAGCGCGTGCTGGCGACGGTCGTCGGCGAAGGCAAGTCGGTGACCGAGGGCGTGCTGAAGCAGGCGCAGGAATTGCAGTCCGGCGGCCTGCGTGCGCTGGTGGTGGACGATTCGAAGGTGGCACGCTCGCAGATCGAGCGCATCCTCACGCAGGTCGGGGTCGAGTGCGTGCTGATGCGCGACGGCCGCGAGGCCTTGCAGTACCTGCAGGGCATCGCCGCGCAGGGACGCTCGCCGTCCGATGAGCTGCTGATGGTGATTTCGGACGTCGAGATGCCGGATATGGATGGCTACACTTTGACGACGGAAATCCGGCGCGATCCGGCCCTGCGCGACCTTTACGTGATGCTGCACACCTCCCTGTCCGGCGTTTTCAACAACGCCATGGTGCAAAAAGTCGGCGCCGACCGCTTCATAGCCAAATTCAACGCAGATGAGCTGGCGCAGGGCGTGCTCGACCTGGTCCGCGAGCGCCAGGCGGCCGCCTGACCCTTACGCCAGCGACCTGAGCCGCCCCGCTGGCACGGGGCTTGCCTCACTCCAGCCGTGCAGTCATTGCTGGAGGCGGAACATGGCAGGTCTGGATTCACTGTTTGGCATTCACGCCGAAGCGTTGCGCGTGCAGCAGCAGCGGATGAACACGCTCGCCTCCAACATCGCCAACGCCGATACGCCCGGGTACAAGGCCAGGGACATCGATTTCACCAAGGTCCTCGAACGCGCGGTCAGCGACGCCAGTGCCGTCGACGCGGCGCCGGTCGCGGGCGACATGCCACCCGGGGGTGATGACACCGGCGTCGCCGCCGCCACGGTCTATCGCGTGCCGGTACAGCCCAGCGTCGATGGCAACACTGTCGACGTGCAGGTCGAACAGGCCGCGTTCGCGGATTCGGCGATGCACTACCAGGCCAGCCTCAGCTTCATCGACAACCGCCTGCGCTCGCTGATGACCGCGATCACCGGCAGCTAGGGAGGCGATTCATGTCCTCATTCAGGATTTTCGACATCGCCGGTTCCGCGCTCAGCGCGCAATCGGTGCGGCTCAACACGGTGGCCAGCAACATGGCCAACGCCGATGCCGTCAGCGGCGACCCGAACAAGGTCTATCGCGAGCGGCTGCCGGTGTTCCAGGCGGCGCCGGTCGCCGGCAGCGCCGACAGCGCCGCGGTCAAGGTGCTCGGCGTGGTCGAGAGCAGCGCGCCGCCGGACAAGCGCTATGAACCCGGCAACCCGCTGGCCGACGGCCAGGGTTACGTCTACGCGCCGAACATCAATTCGGTGGAGCAGATGGTCAACATGATTTCGGCCTCGCGCGCATACCAGGGCAGCGTCGAGGTGATGAACACCGCCAAGAGCCTGGCCCTGCAAACACTCAACATCGGTAAATGACATGACCGCCATTGGCAGCACTAGCAACACGGTCGACCCTTCGGTCCTCGGCAGCATCGGACTGGCCACGGCATCTTCGGGCCAGTCCAGCCAGCCGCAGCAGTTGTCGCAGGACGATTTTCTCAAGCTGATGACCGCACAGTTGCAGAACCAGGATCCGCTCAAGCCGCTCGACAACAGCGAGTTCGTCAGCCAGATGGCGCAGTTCTCGACCGTCTCCGGCATCCAGAGCCTGCAGAATTCCTTCAGCTCGCTGTCGTCGTCGCTCAGTTCCAGCCAGTCGCTGCAGGCGGCGTCGCTGGTCGGGCACCAGGTGCTGGTGCCCAGCGACACCCTGGCCCTGCCGGCCACCGGCACGGTGCAGGCGGCGGCCAACCTGCCGGCGAGCGGCGATCTGAAGATCAACATCACCGATGCCGCGGGCCAGGTCGTTCGGCAGATGGACCTGGGCGCGCAGTCGTCGGGTCTTGCCCAGGTTTCCTGGGATGGTCTCGACAGTACCGGCAGACGCCTGCCCGCGGGCGCCTACACGATCAGCGCGCAGGTGGTCGATGCCGCCAGCAGCAGTACCCAGGCGGCGGCGACCTACGTCGCCGGCAACGTCAACAGTGTCTCCCTGAGCGCCAGCAACGGCGTCACCCTGAATGTGCAGGGTGCCGGCGCGGTGGCTTTCAGCCAGGTTCTTCAAATCATGTAATCCGGCAGCACCGGACAGGAGCATCATCATGGCATTCGGAATCGCACTCAGCGGGCTCAACGCGGCGCAGGCGGACCTCAACACCACCGCCAACAACATCGCCAATTCCAACACCACCGGGTTCAAGCAGTCTTCGGCGCAGTTCGGCGACATCTACCAGTCGAGCGCCTACGGCCTGAGCACGCAGCAGATCGGCAGCGGCGTGCACCTGACGCAGGTCGCGCAGAATTTCCAGCAGGGTACGGTCAACATCACCAACAACCCGCTGGACATGGCGATCAGCGGTTCCGGCTTCTTCACCCTGAGCGACAACGGCAGTATGGTCTACAGCCGCGCCGGCAATTTCAGCACCGACCGCAATGGCTACGTCGTCAACGGCACCGGCCAGCAGTTGCAGGTGTTCCCGCCGATCGCCGGCGGCAACGGCTTCAACACCGGCAGCCTGTCGTCGCTGCAACTCTCGACCGCCGACAATCCGCCCTCGGCCTCGACCAAGATCACCGCGCAGTTCAACCTGCCGAGCAGCTCGACGCCGCCGCAGGCGGCGACGTTCTCGGCGGACGATCCCAACAGCTACAACCAGACCACCTCGGTCACGACCTACGATTCGCTCGGCGCGGCGCACACCACCAGCCTGTTCTTCGTCGCCGGCGCGACCGCCAACACCTGGACGATGTACGCCACCACCGACGGCACCGCCATGCCCGGCAGTACCTCGCTGGCCTATTCCAGCGCCGGGGTGCTGACCACGCCCGCCGGCGGTGCGGTCACCCTGCCGCCGTTCACGCCGGCCAACGGCGCGGCGCCGATGGCGATGACGCTGGACCTCGACAAGAGCACGCAATACGGCAACCAGTTTGCGGTCAGTGCGTTGACCCAGGACGGCTACACCACCGGCAAGCTGACCGGCGTGGCGGTCGACAGCAGCGGCGTGATCCAGGCGCGTTACACCAACGGCCAGTCGACCGCGCTCGGCCAGCTGGCGCTGACCAGCTTCGCCAACCCGCAGGGCTTGCAGCAGCTGGGCAACACCAGCTTCGGCGAGACGTTCGCCTCGGGCCAGCCGATCCGCGGCTCGGCCAACACCAGCAATTTCGGCCAGGTGCAGTCGGGCGCGCTGGAGGCCAGCAACGTCGATCTCACCACGCAGCTGGTCAACATGATCACCGCGCAGCGCAACTACCAGGCCAACGCGCAGATGATCCAGACCGACAACCAGCTGACCCAGACCATCATCAGCAGCATCCGCTGATACGGCCCAGGACACTGTCATGGACCGCGCACTGTATGTGGCGATGTCGGGTGCGACGCAGACCCTGCGCGCGCAGACCGCCAACAACAACAACATCGCCAACGCCAGCACCACCGGATTCCGCGCCGAGCTGATCGCGCTCGATCCGGTCGCGGTTCAGGGCGCGGGGTTGCCGACGCGGGTCAACGCGCAGGCCGCCACCAGCGGCTGGGACTCGAGCGTCGGCAGCATCCAGACGACCGGCAACCCGCTCGACGTGGCGCTGCGGCAGGATGCCTGGCTGGCGGTGCAGGCGCCCGACGGCAGCACCGCCTACACGCGTGCCGGCGACCTGCGGGTCAACGCGCTGGGCCAGATGAGCAACGGCGCAGGGCACGCGGTGCTGGGCGACGGCGGGCCGGTGTCGGTGCCGCCGAATTCCTCCATCACCATCGGCGCCGATGGCACGATTTCCATGGTGCCGATGGGACAGGGACCGCAGACGCAGGCCAGCGTCGGCCGGCTCAAGGTGGTGCAGGCCGCGCCCGATCAGCTGGTGCGCGGCGACGACGGCCTGATGCGCGCCCGGCCCGGGGTCAGCCTGCAGGATGCGTCCGGCAACGTGCTGACCAGCGGCGCGCTCGAATCCAGCAACGTCGACCTGGCATCGGCGCTGGTCAACATGATCCAGCTGTCGCGGCAGTTCGAGATGCAGGTCAAGATGATGAAGACGGTCGAGGACAACGCGACCTCGGCCTCGACGCTGGTGCGGATGGGCGGTTGAAACCGCGG
>DATMTG010000260.1:0-1650 GCA_035565075.1 Stenotrophobium sp. | reverse complement strand
TATAATATAAAATAAAACAAAATTCCCGTCGGATTCAGGCACAGCGGGTGGCCTTTTTCCCGCGGTTTCTCCAGGCAAGGAGGGCTATCATCGAAGCATGTCAGGCGCAACGATAGACTGGTCGGCGATCGAGCTCGTCCTGCTGGACATGGACGGCACCGTGCTCGATCTCGCCTACGACAATTACTTCTGGGGCGAACTGCTGCCGCAACGCTACGCGCAGCTGCACGAGCTGACGCTGGAGCAATCGCGGTGCGAGCTGGCGCCGAAGTTCGCCGCCGTGCAGCACACGCTGCCGTGGTACTGCACCGATTACTGGAGCGCGCAGACCGGCCTGGACCTGGCGGCGCTCAAGCGCGAGACGCGCCACCGGATCGGGCCGCTGGCCGGGGCCGTCGAGTTCCTGCACGCGGTGCGCGACAGCGGCCGGCAGTTGTGGCTGGCGACCAACGCGCACCGCGACAGCTGGACGCTGAAACTCGAGCACACGGGCCTTGCGCCCCTGTTCGGCCGCATCGTCTGCTCGCACGATTTCGGCGCGCCCAAGGAGGACCCGCGCTTCTGGCGTGCGTTGCAGGCGCAGCATCCGTTCGTGCCGGCGCACGCGCTGTTCGTCGACGACAGCCTGCCGGTGCTGCGCGCGGCGCGCGAATACGGCATCGGCCAGGTCGTGGCGATCAGTCTCCCGGACAGCGGCCAGCCGCCCCGGGAGGTGACTGAATTTCCCGCCGTGCAACGCCTGCTGATGCTGGCCGATGGCCTGACCGGCTCCCGCTGAACCGATCGAGAACACTATGGATTGCCTGTCGCTGCTGTTGATCGTGAGCGTGCTGTTCGCAGGACTGCTCGGCTGGGTCATGACCCTGTCGCTGCGCCTGCGGCGCCTGCAGACCGCGACCGCGGCGATGGCCAGCAGTCTGGGCACCTTGCCGGAGGAGGTCCGCCGCGAAGCGGGCGACGCATCGACCGCGCCGATGATCACCATCGAGATCCTCAACGTGCTGGAGCTGGCCCGCAAGGAATCCTGGGCCGCCGGCGCCTTCGGCACGGTCACGCCCGGCCTGCTGCGGCGCATCGTCTATGCCCGGGCGCTGAAAATGGTGCGGTCCGAATTGCTCAAGTACCACGTCAGGGCCGAGGTGCGTGTCCGTGATCGCGCTTAGCTGCGGAATCATTCTGCTGGCGGCGCTGGCAGTTGCGACGGGCCTGTCCCTGCATCGCGGCATGCTCGAGGCCGGGCGCCGGCTCCAGCGCAGTCGGGTGCGCATCGACGAACTGCGGCTGGCGGCGGCACTACGCGCACAGATGGCCGCAGCGCAGGCGCTGACCGAGGGCGCCGTGCAGGGCGGTACCGCCACCGTGCGCGCGATCCACAAGGGCATCGCCGCGATTCCCTTCACCATCCTCGAAAACATCCCGGCGACGCGAGACACCACACGCCAGGTGCGGCGCATCCACGATGCCATTTCCGAAGGCGTGTACAGCGGCATCGCCATCGGCAACAAGCTGCTCGGCCACGCGGCGCGCAGTGCGATCAGACCGCCAGCGTCCTCAGCCGATGCGGATTCGGATATGCCGGGCAAGCCGCCCTCGGACGCTGAACGGAAATAAAAAACCCGGCAGCGCCGGGTTTTCATTGCTGGCCGGAAG
>DATMTG010000259.1:0-1970 GCA_035565075.1 Stenotrophobium sp. | reverse complement strand
GACCTTCTACCAGCTCGTCGCCAAGGGCTTCCTGCTCGTGGTCGCCGTGGCCATCGGCCAGTTCCGCATGGCCCGCGCCGCTGACGTCGGCGATCCGCGCATGCGGGATGCGCTGCTGGAATTCGCGGGTGATGCTCTCGTCGATGATATCGCTGAGTGTGCCGCGGACCAGCAGCACCGGCTGGGTCAGTTTCTCGGCGGCGCGGTACAGTCCTTCTTCAGCCTGGCCGAGTTGCTGTGCGTCACGGAATGCATCCAGCATGGCCGGATCCCAGTGCCAGTACCAGCGTCCGTCGTCGCGTTGCCGCAGATTTTTCTGCAGCCCGCTGACGTCGCCTTTCTGGACGCGCTGCGGCTGGTAGGCGGCGACCGCGACGGCGGCTTCATCCAGGCTGGAGAAGCCTTGCGGGTGCGCGGCCATGAAGCCCAGGACACGGTCCACGCCGGCAGCGTTCACGCGCGGCGCGATATCGACCAGTACCAGGGCTTCGGAGATTTCGCCCGCATCCGTCGCATTGGCCAGCAGCGCGGCAATGCCGCCCATCGAGGCGCCGACGATGATCGGCCGCCGCGATTGCAGGGCGGCCAGTTCCCGCACATCGTTGGCGAAATCTTCTGCGTCGTAGCGGGCGACCCATTCGCTGTCGCCGTGTCCGCGCAGATCGTAGGCCTCGGCCCTGAAACCCATGCGCCCGAGTGCTTCCCCGGTACGGCTCCAGGCATGACGGGTCTGTCCGCCTCCGTGCAGCAGCAACACCGGCTGCCCGGATTGCGGACCGAAGACCGTGCCCGTCAGGGAGATCCCATGCGCCAGCTTGTGCACAACGAGGTCTGCGTCTATCGGGGGTATTCGTGCATTCATCCGTGTTCGATCAGTTTGCCGGGAGTGCGTGACTGCCAGAATTTGTGCTGGATTTCATGGGTCCCTCGTGACAGGGATCCTTGGGGCCAGATCGTGTATGGGATTTACAGCGTATTCCGGCCAACCGAATATTACAGCTATCAAGTCGACGGAGGTCTGCACCTGATTTGAAATAACGATGCCAGCGTGCAGATGACACAATTGCGTCTGGATGTCGACGCGATCGTCAAAGCAACATGCGCGATATAATTCTCCTGCAATCGCTTTGGGTCTGGCCGGCTTCCTGCCCGGGTCGGGTTCCTGATGCGTGATCGCACCCCTGAGCTATGACGACCGCGTGCCGGGTCGATCCCATGGCGATGCCGCACTCGATTTCAGCCGCAGGAAGATCAGCGTGAACAAGATCCGGAATCTCCTTCGATCCGGCATGGCTCTGGCTATTGCCGCGCTTACGGCCTGTGCGGCTGGCGGCGGAGCGGCTGGCCCGGTTGCGCAAGCGCCGATTCCCGCCGTGTTTCAGGGCTACGCGGGGGTGGTGGTTGTATCCCGGCTGGCTACGCCGGACAGAGCGGTGAAGCGCGGATTCTCGCGCACGATGGCGCGTATCCTGAGCGAGCAGATTCGCATGGTTCACGCGCCGATGGTGGTCTGCAAGACCGTTGCGACCTGCTCCGGTTTTGTCATGCTGGAATGGTTCACTGAAATCGCCAGTCAGCGCCCCGGCAGTATCGAGGGCGTGCTCAGCTACGAGGATAGTCGGACCGGGCAGGTCCTGCTGACCCGGCACCTGGTCTCGACCCGTCAGTATCACGGCATCCTGGAACAGATCGCGGCTGACGGCGTGTATCAATTGAACGCCAGCTTTCCCATCGCCGCCCTCAACGATGGCTCGTTATTGGCGCGGATGCGGCGTACCCAGTGGGTGCCGGCCGGGGAAGCGGGAGAATGAAATGGCGCAGCCACCCGAGCGGTTCGCACGTTTGGCGGATGCCCGGGTCTCCAGCAAGCGTCCTAAATAAAAAAGCCCTTGGAAACAGGGCTTTTGAATGATTTTGCGAACGCTGCAAAATCGGATGTTGGTAGGCGCGATTGGACTCGAACCAACGAC
>DATMTG010000258.1:0-3647 GCA_035565075.1 Stenotrophobium sp. | reverse complement strand
AGCATCGGCATGAAATAGCCGGCTTCGTGCGAGATCGCCTCGACCACGGTGTCCTGGCTCCAGCGGCGCAGCAGCATCTTGGCGGTGCGCAGGGCCTGCGGCGGCTGCGCCGCGAGACGTTGCGCACGATTGAGCGCGCGGGCGTGGCACTCGGCATCGGGCAGCACTTCGTTCACCAGTCCGTAGGCCAGCGCCTTGCCGGCGTCGAAGGCTTCGCCCAGTAGCACCAATTCGGCGGCGCGCGGATAGCCCATCAGACGCGGCATCAGATAACTGGAAGCGAGTTCCGGGCAGATGCCGATATTGACGAACGGCATCTGGAAACGCGCACTCTGGCCGGCGTAGACCAGATCGCAATGCAGCAGCATCGTGGTGCCGACGCCGATGGCGACGCCGTTGACCGCCGCGACCAGCGGCTTCGGGAATGTGGCGATGGCCCGCATGAACTGGGCCACCGGCGCGTCCGGCGCGAGCGGCGGGTTCTGCAGGAAATCCTGCAGGTCGTTGCCGCTGGTGAAGCAGTCGGGGGTGCCGCTGATGACGGCGACGCGCACGCTGGCGTCGGCGGCGCCGGCGGTCAGGCTATCGGCGGTCGCCTGGTACATCGCGCCGGTCAGCGCGTTCTTCTTGTCCGGACGATTGAAGCGGATATCGAGGATGCCGTCCTTGATCTCGGTGGTGACGTGCGACATGCGAACTCCAGGGTGAAAATGATTCTTCAGTCGTGTGTGACGCGCAGCATCAGCTTGCCGAAGTTCTCGCCGGTGAACAGCTTGAGCAGGGTGTCGGGAAAAGTCTCGATGCCGTCGACGATGTCCTCGCGCGATTTCAGCTTGCCCTGCGCCATCCACTGGCCCATCTGCTGCGCCGCCTCGCCGTAACGCGCGGCGTTGTCGAACACGACGATGCCTTCCATGCGCGCGCGGTTGACCAGCAGCGACAGGTAGTTGCTCGGGCCCTTGACCGGCGTGGTGTTGTTGTACTGCGAAATGGCGCCGCAGATGACGATGCGCGCCTTCATGCGGATCTGCGTCAGCACCGTGTCGAGGATTTCGCCGCCGACGTTGTCGAAATAGATGTCCACGCCCTGCGGGCATTGCTGCCGCAGCGCCGATTTCAGGTCGCTGGCCTTGTAATCGACGCAACCGTCGAAGCCGAGTTCCTTGACCACGTAGTCGCACTTGTCCTTGCCGCCGGCGATGCCGACAACCTTGCAGCCCTTGATCCTGGCGATCTGGCCGACGACCTGGCCGACCGCACCCGCGGCGCCGGAAACCACTACGGTTTCGCCTTCCTTCGGTGCGCCGGTATCGAGCAGTCCGAAGTAGGCGGTCATGCCGGGCATGCCGAGCACGCCGAGATATTTCGGCAGCGGCGCCAGTTTTGGATCGACCTTGTGCAGATCCTTGCCATCGGTCACGGCAAAAGTCTGTACGCCGAGCGAGCCGGAAACATGATCGCCGACGCTGTAGCGGGCATTCTTCGAGGCGACGACCTTGCCCAGCGTGCCGGCCCGCATCACTTCGCCAATGGCCACCGGACGGATATAGGACTTGCCCTCGTTCATCCAGCCGCGCATGGCGGGGTCGAGCGAGATGTACTGGATCTGCACCAGCAGTTCGCCGTCGCGCAGTTCCGCGACGGGTGTTTCGGCATAGGCAAAATCGCTGCGCTTGACCATGCCCTGCGGTCGCGCGGCGAGGGTGAACTGCTTGTTGATCGATGTCATGACGCTCTCCAGTTCAGAGCCCGCGGGCCCGGGGTTGCTGCCGGAAAATCTTCAGAACAGATCGGCTTTTTCGGGGGTGTCGGCGGCGACGGCCGTGCGCGAAGCGATCCACTCGCCGGTGATCATTTGCGCGTAGCTCATGCCGGGGCCGACCATGGGATAGACCGAGGCCATCGGGTCGATGACGACTTCCAGGAACGCCGGACCCTTGAAGTTCACGAACGCTTCGATCACGCGGTCGAGATCGGCCTTGCATTCGACGCGCTCGGCGAATTCGTAGCCGTCGGCCTGCGCCGCCTTGATGAAATCCTTGCGGTGCAGCGACTTGTCGCTGCCGGAGTAACGGCTCTCGAAGAACAGGCGTTGCCACTGCTTGACCATGCCGTCGCCGTTGTTATTCAGCACCACGATCTTCACCGGCAGGTTGTAGGTGGTGACCGTCTCCAGTTCGCCGAAATTCATGCGGATGCTGGCGTCGCCGTCGATGTCGATGACGACCTTGCCGGGCTGTGCGAACGCGGCGCCGATCGCCGCCGGCAGGCCGAAGCCCATGGTGCCCATCGAGCCGGAAGTCAGCCACAGGCGTGGTTCGCAGAAATCGAAATACTGCGCCGCCCACATCTGGTGCTGGCCGACGCCGGTGGCGACGATGGCCGCACCCCGGGTGATCTTGTTGATCGCCTCGATCACCGCATGCGGCTGGATCGCCACGCTGTCGCGGTCGTAGTTCATCGCGTGCTTCTGCTTGAGTTCCCCGATGTGACGGTGCCAGGCGCTGAAGTCGGGCTTGAATTTCCGCACCTGGGCGTACTGGCGCAGGGCATCGAGCGCGGGCGTCAGCTCGCCGACATGGTGCCAGTGCACGCGCTTGACCTTGTTGATCTCGGCGCTGTCCACGTCGAGGTGCGCGATCCACTTGGCACCCGGCGCGAACTTGCCCGGCACGCCGGCGACGCGATCGTCGAAACGCGCTCCGACCGCGATCAGGAAGTCGCAGTCGTCGGTGGCATAGTTGGCAAACGCCGTGCCGTGCATGCCGAGCATCTGCAACGACAGCGTGTCGGTGGTGTCGTAACTGCCGATGCCCATCAGCGTGGTCGTGACCGGGATGCCGAAGGCGTGCGCCAGCTCGCGCAGCGCGACGGAGGCTTCGCCGTTGACGACACCTCCGCCGGCGTAGATCAGCGGACGCCGGGCCTGCGACAGCATCTCGAAGAATTTCTGGCAGCCGCTGTCGTCGAGACGGTTCTGCGTGACGGCGTTCAGGCGCGCGCGGTAGCCGGGCAGGGGCAGGGTGCCCGTGCCCCTGAACACGCCGCTCCAGTTCTGCACATCCTTGGGGATGTCCACCACCACCGGGCCGGGACGGCCGGTGCGGGCGATCTCGAAGGCGGAGCGCAGCGTCGCCTCGAGCTTCAGCGGGTCGGTGACCAGGAACACGTGCTTGGCGCAGGCGCCCATGATGTTGCTGATCGGCGCTTCCTGGAAACCGTCCGAACCGATCGCAGCGGTCGGCACCTGGCCGCAGATGACGACGATCGGGATCGAGTCGGCCATGCAGTCGCGCACCGGCGTCACCGTGTTGGTGGCGCCGGGGCCGGAGGTGACCAGCGCGACGCCCACCTTGCCCGAGGCGCGAGCGTAACCGGCCGCCATGAAACCGGCGGCCTGTTCGTTCGAGGGCACGACCAGCGGCATCTTTTCGCCGTGCTCGGCGTTGTAGCGGAAAATGGCGTCGTAGGTCGGCAGGATCGCGCCGCCGCTATAGCCAAACACGGCGCCGACGCCTTCATCCGCAAGAATCTGGACGGTCATCTCTGCACCGGTCAGGGTTTTGCCGGCGAGCGGGTGGGTAGGGGCGGCTGCAGTCATGATTCGGTGTGGCGGACGTCAAAAAGGGTGCGTTTTATAGCATGAC
>DATMTG010000257.1:0-14489 GCA_035565075.1 Stenotrophobium sp. | reverse complement strand
GTCCACGCACGGACTGCCGCACTCAACTGTTGCGCTCGATGAATTCCAGCGCCAGCGCGGCGAAGACCTCCGGTTTCTCGCAGTGCATGAAATGACCGGCGCCCTTGATGCTGCACAGTTCATAGCCGGCCTCGAAACACTGCGCCTGCCGCTCGAACATGCCGGCGCCGATGCAGCCATCGTCCATGCCGCGGATGACCCGCGCCGGCACCGGCAGCCGGCGCGACAGCAGCTTCAGTCCGTCGCGGCTGGCCAGCGTCGCCGGCAGCGCGCGGTAATACGACAGCGCCGCGGTCAGGCGCTGCGGGTCGCTGAAGCCGGCCTTGAGCGGCGCAAAATCGTCCTCGGTGAACGTCCAGTCCGGCGACCAGCGCCGGATCAGCGCCCGCAGCCAGCGGAAATCGTCCGCCGCCACACGTCGCTCGGACACGCCGCGCACCTGGAAAAAACCCATGTAGCGCGAACGGTACAGCTGCATCGGCGTCGGCCGCAGCAGGAAGCGCCGCAGATGCGGCACCGCGGCGGTGACGATGCCGCGCACTTTTTCCGGCCGCAGCGTCGCCGCGACATAGGCGGCTGCCGCGCCCCAGTCGTGGCCGACGATGAACGCCCGCTCGGCGCCCAATGCGTCGATCAGGGCGATGGCGTCGCGCGCCAGCGTGGTCGTGCGGTAGTCGCCATCCGCGGGGATGCCGCTGGGCGCGTAACCGCGCATGAACGGCGCCACTGCGCGGTAACCGGCGTCGGCCAGCGCCCGCAGCAGCGGCACGAAACTCCAGGCGGTATCCGGGAACCCGTGCAGGCACAGCACCAATGGCCCGCTACCGAGTTCCAGGCCGGCGAACTGCTGGCCGTTGGCGGCACGCCATTTCGGAAATAACGAATTCGAGGTCATTGCTGTCACCATATTGCTTTCGCCGTTGCCATTCTTACACTAGGCGCCGCGTTCGACGACAGGACACCCATGGAAACCTGGCTGCAAAAAGTTCACGCCTACGACCAACTGCTGGCGCTGGCCGGGCCGGTGGCATTGAAGATCGCGTTCGCGATCCTGATCTTCTTCGGCGGCAAATGGCTGGCGGAATGGCTGATCAAGGGCGTCCGGCTGGCAATGTCGCGCGGCCGCATGGACGAGACGCTGGCAGATTTCCTCAGCAACATCCTCTACGGGCTGGCGCTGACCGTCGTGGTGTTCTCCTCGCTGCACCAGCTCGGGGTCGAGGCGACGTCGGCGGCCGCGGTGCTCGGCGGCGCGGCGCTGGCCATCGGCCTGTCGCTGCAGCAGCAGCTGTCCTCGCTGGCGGCCGGCGTGATCCTGATCATTTTCCGCCCGTTCAAGAAAGGCGATTTCATCGAGCTCGGCTCGGGCGTCAAGGGCACGGTCGAGGAGATCAAGATCGTGCACACGCGCCTGCACACGTCCGACAACCGTGAGCTGATCGTCCCCAACTCCGCCATCACCACCAACAACATCATCAACTACAGCGTGCGCCAGCTGCGCCGCGTCGAACTGATCATCGGCATCGGCTACGACTCCGACCTGCTGCGCGCCAAGCAGCTGCTGCATGAAATCGTCGCCGATACCCAGGGCGCGCTGAAAACGCCGGAGCCGACGATCAATGTCAATGAACTGGGGGCCAGCTCGGTGAACCTGAATGTCTGGTGCTGGGTCAAGACCAGCGACTACGCGCTGGTGCGCGGCAACCTGCTGGAAAGCATCAAGCTGCGCTTCGACCGCGAGGGCGTCAACCTGCCGTTCCCGCAGATGGACCTGCACGTCAGGCAACTGCCGAAAACCTGAAAGGCAGGGCGCTGCGCCCTGCCGCGGTTGCAGCGAGGCGTTACTTCTTCCGGTCGCACTTGGCGCCGATGCGCAGGCGCAGCGCATTCAGACGGATGAAGCCCTCGGCATCCTTCTGGTTGCAGGCGCCCCTGTCGTCCGAGGAGGACGCTGGCGACACGGCGTTTTGCATCTGGCCATTGCCGAATGCAAACGGGTGCGGGAGCCAGCGCGGACCTTCGAGTGGAGATTACTTCCGGTCGCGCTTGGCGCCGATGCGCAGGCGCAGCGCATTCAGACGGATGAAGCCCTCGGCATCCTTCTGGTTGTAGGCGCCCTTGTCGTCCTCGAAGGTCGCGATCCTGGCGTCGAACAGCGAGTCCGGCGAGCGGCGGCCGGCGTTGTAGACGTTGCCCTTGTAGAGCTTGAGGCGCACTTCGCCGTTGACCTTCTGCTGCGTATCGTCGATCAGTGCTTGCAGCGCGCGGCGCTCGGGGCTGAACCAGTAGCCGTTGTAGATCAGCTTGGCGTAGCGCGGCATGATCTCGTCCTTCAGATGCGCCTGCTCGCGGTCGAGCGTGATGCTCTCGATGGCGCGATGCGCCTTGAGCAGGATGGTGCCGCCCGGGGTCTCGTAGCAGCCGCGCGACTTCATGCCGACGTAGCGGTTCTCGACGATGTCGAGCCGGCCGATGCCGTGCCTGCCGCCCAGTTCGTTGAGCCGGGCCAGTACCTTGTAGGGCGACAGCTTCTTGCCGTCGATGGCGACGACATCGCCGTGCTTGAACTTGAGCGTGATGTATTCCGGCGTCGCCGGCGCCTGCTCGGGGTTCCTGGTCCAGCGCCAGATGCTGTCGTCCGGCACCCACCACGGGTCTTCGAGGCCGCCGCCCTCGTAGGAGATGTGCAGCGCGTTGGCGTCCATCGAGTAGGGCGAGCCACCGCCCTTCTTCTTGGTGATCGGGATCTTGTGTTTCGCGGCGTAGGCCAGCAGCGTCTCGCGCGAGGTCAGGTTCCACTCGCGCCACGGCGCGATGACCTTGATGTTGGGATTGAAGTGATAGGCGCCGAGCTCGAAGCGCACCTGGTCGTTGCCCTTGCCGGTGGCGCCGTGGGCGATGGCGTCGCAGCCAGTCTGCGCCGCGATCTCCATCAGGCGCTTGGCGATCAGCGGCCTCGCGATCGAGGTGCCGAGCAGGTACTCGCCCTCGTACACCGCGTTGGCGCGGAACATCGGGAACACGAAATCGCGCACGAATTCCTCGCGCAGGTCGTCGATGAAGATCTCCCTGACGCCGAGCGCCTTGGCCTTGGGGCGGACGTGGTCCAATTCCTCGCCCTGGCCGATGTCGGCGGTGAAGGTCACCACCTCGCAGCCATAGGTGTCCTGCAGCCACTTGAGGATGACGGAGGTATCGAGGCCGCCGGAATAGGCGAGTGCGACTTTGCGGACTGTGCTCATGGAATTCGGGACATTGCATCTTGAACGGGGCGCGAATTATAAGCGCTCGGCGTACGCTGCGTGGCGGTCGTTCAGCGGAGCGCCGGCGACGATGCGTTATAGTGCTGCGCCTCGTCCGACAGCGCCCATGGATAACACCCCCGCAAAACCCAGAATCGGCCATCGCTTCCGCGGCTTCCTGCCCGTGGTGGTGGACGTCGAAACCGGCGGCTTCAATGCGCAGACCGACGCCCTGCTGGAAATCGCGGCGGTGATCCTGGGCATGGACGAGAACGGCAACCTGGTGCCGCGCGACACCGTGTTCAGCCACGTCGCGCCGTTCCCGGGCGCCAACATCGAGAAGGCGTCGCTGGAGGTCAACGGCATCGATCCGGACCACCCGCTGCGCATGGCCAGGACCGAGCTGGACGCGCTCAACCACATCTTCAAGCCGATCCGGCAGGCGGTCTCGGAGCACGGCTGCACCCGCGCGATCCTGGTCGGCCACAACGCGCATTTCGATCTCGGCTTCATCAACGCGGCCATCGCCCGCAGCGGCGTCAAGCGCAGCCCGTTCCATCCGTTCAGCGTGTTCGACACCGCCACGCTCAGCGGCGCGGCGCTGGGCCAGACCGTGCTGGCACGGGCGCTGCTGGCGGCGGGCCTGACGCACGACCAGAGCGAGGCGCATTCGGCGATCTACGATGCCGAACGCACCGCCGAGCTGTACTGCCTGCTGGTCAACAAGATGCGTCCGATCTACGAGGCGGCCGCGCAAGCATCCGCCGCCGCGACGTGAGCCGGTTTATCGTAAAATCGGGAGCACATCCGCAACCATGATTGCCCCCTTCATGACCCTCCGACTGCATCGGGCCGTGGCGTGCTGCACGCTGCTGCTGACCGTGGCCGCGCTGCCGGCGCAGGCATTCGACTTCAACGATGTCGCCGCACAGGCCAAGGCGCTGTCGGAAAAACCCTACGACAAGCCGGAAACCCGGTTGCCCAAGGCCCTGATCGACCTGGGCTACGACCAGTACCGCCAGATCCAGTTCAAGCCCGACCACGCGCTGTGGCACAACAGCAAGCTGCCGTTCGAGCTGCAGTTCTATCATCCCGGCCTGTATTACAGCCAGATGGTCAAGATCAACCTGGTCACCGCCACCGGCGTGCGGCCGGTGCCGTTCAACCCGGACGACTTCGACTACGGCAACCTGCAGATCGACAAGAGCCAGTTGAGCGGCCTGGGCTACGCCGGCTTTCGCGTGCACTACCCGCTCAACACCAAAAAATACAAGGACGAGCTGCTGAGCTTCCTCGGCGCCAGCTATTTCCGCGCGCTCGGCAAGGGCCAGCGCTACGGCATGTCGGCGCGCGGGCTGGCGATCGACACCGGCATGATGACTGGCGAGGAGTTCCCCGCCTTCACCGAGTTCTGGATCGCGTGGCCACGGCCGCAGGACAGGCAGCTGACGATCTACGCGCTGCTCGACTCGCGCCGCGTCACCGGCGCCTACAAGTTCATCGTCAGGCCCGGCGACAGCACGGTGATGGACGTGCAGGTGCGGCTGTTCCTGCGCAGCAGCGTCGGCAAGCTCGGGCTGGCGCCGCTGACCAGCATGTACCTGTTCGGCGAGAACCAGCCGTCGCCGCCGGACTTTCATCAGGACTTCCGGCCCGAAGTCCACGACTCAGACGGCCTGCAGGTGCAGACCGACAAGGAATGGCTGTGGCGGCCGCTGGTCAATCCGCGACGCCTGCTGATCACCTCGTTCGGCACGGTCAACCCGCGCGGCTTCGGCCTGATGCAGCGCGACCGCGATTTTCACGATTACGAAGACCTCGACGACCGCTATGACCTGCGGCCCAGCACCTGGGTCGAGCCCAAGGGCGACTGGGGCGCGGGCCGCGTCGAGCTGGTGGAGATACCCACGCCCGACGAGACCAACGACAACATCGTCGCCTACTGGGTGCCGGACAAGATGCCGCAACCGCACCAGCCGTTCGACCTGTCCTACACGCTGTCCTGGGAGATGCACCAGCAGACGCATCCGCCCGATGCCTGGGTCGCGCAGTCGCTGCGCGGCCAGGGTTCGCAGAAGGAAGACGACGGCAGCATCCGCTTCACGCTCGATTTCGTCGGCCCGGCGCTGGCCAAGCTGCCGGCCGATGCGCCGGTCATCTCCGGCGTCTGGCTCGACGACAACGCGCAGCTGATCGATCGGCAGGTGGTGCATAACGACGTCACTCACGGCTGGCGCGTGATCATCCACTTCAAGCGGCTCGACGACGACAAGCCGGTGGAGATGCGCGCCTTCCTCAGCAAGGACAAGAAGCCGCTTTCGGAAACCTGGTCGTATATCCTGCCGGCGCAAAGCCAGACCAAGACCGCACCATGAAGGCTACCCGCTGGTGCCGGGAACGATCTGCCGATTGTTATAAAATACAATTTTTCATACAAATACATAATAAATAATAACAAGCACGAGCCGCCATGACGACAGCGGGTGACATCGAACCGGGACGCGACGCGCTGCTGCGCCAGTTGCGCACGGGCACGTCCCGGCGCGGCGACGCCCACCTGCCGTCGGTGCTGATCGAGGACATCAAGCACCGCACGCGGCTGGTCACCACTCCGCCCCTGCACCGCGCCTCGATGACGCCGCTGCCGTGGGCGAACAATCCGTTCAAGCGCCTGCTGCTCGCGCTCAAGCGCCGCCTCGGCGGCCGCCGCGGACTGCAGCCGGGCGCGGAGATCGGCGCGCCGTCAGCACGCAAGGTGCCCTGGCGCTATGCCGCGCGGCTGCGCCGTTCGCTGCTGCTGTTGCTGATCCTCGGCCAGACCTGGGTCGCCACCTACTTCATGACCGCCGTGCTGCCCTACCACGGCCAGAACAAGCTGGAGATCGCGATCCTGGCGATCTACGCGATCCTGTTTACCTGGGTCGGCACCGGTTTCTGGACCGCGCTGATGGGCTTCTGGGTGCTGCTGTGGCGCCGGGATAAATTCAGCATCTCGTCCAGCGCCGCGGCCGACGCACCGATCGCCGACGCCGCCCGCACCGCCATCATCATCCCGATCTGCAACGAGAGCGTGGAGCGGGTTTTCGCCGGGCTGCGCGCCACCTACGACTCGGTCGCGCGCACCGGCGCACTGGCGCATTTCGATTTCTTCATCCTCAGCGACAGCAACGTCGCCGACGCCCGCGTCGCCGAACTGGAGGCCTGGCTGCACCTGTGCCGCGAGGTCGACGGCTTCGGCCACATCTACTACCGCCTGCGCCGCCACCGCATCAAGCGCAAGAGCGGCAACGTCGCCGACTGGTGCCGGCGCTGGGGCAGCAACTACCGCTACATGGTGGTGCTGGACGCCGACAGCGTCATGTCCGGCAGCTGTCTCAAGCGCCTGGTGCAACTGATGGAGGCCAATCCCGGCACCGGCATCATCCAGACCGCGCCGCGCGCGGCCGGCCGCGACACGCTGTACGCGCGCATGCAGCAGTTCGCCACGCGCATCTACGGCCCGTTGTTCACCGCCGGCCTGCATTTCTGGCAGCTCGGCGAATCGCATTACTGGGGCCACAACGCCATCATCCGCGTGGCACCGTTCATGCAGCACTGCGCGCTGGGCCGGCTGCCGGGCAAGGGCGCGCTGTCCGGCGAAATCCTCTCGCACGATTTCGTCGAGGCAGCGCTGATGCGCCGTGCCGGCTGGGCGGTGTGGATCGCCTACGACCTGCCCGGCAGCTACGAGGAGATGCCGCCGACGCTGCTCGACGAACTCAAGCGCGACCGCCGCTGGTGCCAGGGCAACCTGATGAACTTTCGCCTGTTCTTCACCCACGGCCTGCACCCGGCGCACCGCGCAGTGTTCATGACCGGCGTCATGGCCTACCTGTCGGCGCCGCTGTGGTTCCTGTTCCTGGTGCTGTCCACCGCGCTGCTGGCGGTGCACACGCTGGCGGTGCCGCAGTATTTCACCGAGCCTTACCAGCTGTTTCCGAACTGGCCGCAGTGGCACCCGGAGTGGGCGGTGAGCCTGTTCGGCGCCACCGCGACGCTGCTGTTCCTGCCCAAGCTGCTGGCGCTGCTGTTGCTGCTGGCACAAGGCTCGCGTCTTTACGGCGGACCGTTGCGACTGATCATGAGCACGCTGCTGGAAACCCTGTTCTCGGCGCTGCTGGCGCCGATCCGCATGCTGTTCCACACGCAGTTCGTCACCACCGCGCTGATCGGCTGGGCGATCAAGTGGAAATCGCCGCCGCGCGAAGATGCCGAAACCACCTGGCGCGAAGCGATCCTGCGCCACGGTGGTGGCACCGTGCTGGGCATCGCCTGGGCCGGACTGGTCTACTGGCTCAACCCGGCCTTCCTCGGCTGGCTGCTGCCGGTGGTGGGCGCGCTGATCATCGCGATCCCGTTGTCGGTGTGGAGCTCGCGCATCCGTCTGGGCCGCTGGTTCCGCGCGCAGCGCTGCTTCCTGATTCCGGAAGAATCCAACCCGCCGCGCGAGTTGCGCTGGACCCGCGCCGCCCTGCGCCGGCACCCGAATCTCGACCGCGGCTTCATCCGCGCCGTGACCCAGCCGCTGACGCACGCGCTGGTGCATGCGTTTGCCAAACCGCGCGAACATCAGTCCGCTGCGGTCCTCGCGCAGCGACGCCAGCTGGTCGAACTGGCGCTGAGGCAGGGCCCGCAGCCGCTCACCGACCTGCAGCGCAACACCTTCCTGGTCGATCCCGACAGCCTGCAACGGCTGCGCAGCGAAGTGCTGGCACACCCCGATCGCGGCGCCTCCGGCTGGCATGCGCAAAGCTAGCGATGCACGCCTACCCCTTGCTCCAGGAATATCCGGGCTTGCGCGCCCTGCCCGTCGCCGGCCTGCTGGACGGACCGACACCGGTGCAGCCGCTGGCTGACGGCGTCTTCGTCAAACGCGACGATCTCTCCGCCGCCGACTACGGCGGCAACAAGATCCGCAAGCTCGATCTGCTGCTCGCGGCGGCACGCGCGCGTGGCGCTGCCGAAGTGCTGACTTTCGGCTATGCCGGTTCCAACTTCGTTGCCGCCACCGCCTGGCATGGCCGCAAGCTGGGCCTGTCGACCCTCGCCTACCTGCTGCCGCAGGTGAATGCGCACTATGTCGCCGACAATCTCAGCGTCGGCCTGCACGCCGGCGCCGAACTGCATCTGCGAGACAGCGAAGCCGCGATCGCCCGCTCGGCGCTGCTGCGCAGCGCGGTCCGCCTGCTGCGGCGAGGTCGCCTGCCGGCGTGGATTCCGCCGGGCGGATCGTCGCCACTCGGCGCGGTCGGCTTCGTCAATGCGGCACTGGAGCTGCGCGCACAGGTCGACGCGGGCGAGTTGCCGGTGCCGGAGCGGATCTACGTCGCCTTCAGCAGCATGGGCACCGTCGCCGGACTGGCGCTGGGACTGGAGCTGGCCGGCCTGCCGAGCCGGATCATGGCGGTACGCGTGGTCGACCCGCATTTCGCCGCACCGGAAAAATTGCGCAAGCTGGTGCGGGAAACCCGACGCCTGTTGACTCGACACGAGCGCAGGCTCACGCCCGACATCGAACGCGCCCTGGCCCGGGTGCAGGTCCGCGCGGAGTTTTTCGGCGAGGCCTACGGCGTACCGACCGCGGCCACCCAGGCCGCGATCGACCGCTTCACCCGCGCCAGCGCCGCCCGCGCCGACACGGCCTACTCGGGCAAGGCGCTGGCCTGCCTGTATCACGACCTCGATGCCGGGCAGTTGCGCGGCGGGACAGCGCTGTTCTGGCACACCTACAACGCGCACGGCCTGCCGCCGCAGGTCCCGCGCCTGACGCGCGACCGGGTTCCCGAAGCGCTGCGCAGCTACTTCTGAGCCGCGCCGGCACACCCGGGCAGGATCGCCTGCCGCGGTGTGCCAACGCTACTTCTTCTCGCCTTTTTCCAGCGCCTCGTCGGCGCCCGCCATGAGGTCGCTGCCGGCGTGCTTGAGCTCTTCCTTGGACAGGAAATGCGCCAGCGCCGGCAACACGACGATGGCGCCGATCATGTTGGCGGTGAAGCCGAACACCAGCAGCACGCCCATGTCGCGCTGGAACTGCAGCTCCGAGAACATCCACATCGCCACACCGGTGGCGAGGCCGACGCCGGTGAACAGCGTCGCCTTTCCGGTCGAGCGCATCTTCTGGTAGTAGGCCTCCTCCAGCGACAGGCCGCGGCGCAGGCCGGCAGCGATCACCGAGTAGCTGTAGATGCCGTAGTCGACGCCGACGCCGCAGGCAAAGGCCAGCACCGGCAGCGTCGCCACCTTCTGGCCGATGCCGAGGAACACCATCACCGCGTAGCCCATCAGCGTCACCATCGCCAGCGGCAGCGCCACGCACAACACGCCGGACAAGGTGCGGAACGACAGCCACAGGAAGAGGAGGATCACCGCATAGACCCAGACCACGATGCGCACATCGTTGTGGGCCACGACCTCGTTGGTCGCCGCCATCACGCCGATGTTGCCGGAGGCCAGCCGGAAATGGACGCGCGTGTCGTGGCGCATGGTGGCTTCGTACTTCTTCACCGCATCGATCAGTGCCGTGATGGTCTGCGCCTTGTGATCGCGGGTAAAGATGACCAGCGACAACGCCGAACAATCGTCATTGAGGAAGCCGGTGGTGGTCGGCACCAGCGCCGTGGACTGCGCCAGCGCCTGCGAGTTGCGCGGCAGCACCTCGGCGTTGAGGCGGCCCTCGTTGAGCCCCGAATAGGCCAGCTTGGCCAGGTCCTGCAGCGACAGTACCGAACGCACCTGCGGAAGATTGCGCATGTACCAGTTGAAGCGGTCGACCTCCTGCATCGAGGTATAGTCTATGCAGGCATTCGGATACATCTCGGCAATCACGCGCAACTGGTCCACGCCCAGCGAGAAATTCGCGGCGATGGCGCGGGCATCCTGGTTGAAGCGCGAATTCGGGCGCAGCTCGGGCACGCCGGCGGTCGTGTCGCCGATCTGCACCTTCGAGTACTGCGTCGCAGCGCCGATCGACAGCAGGATGCAGACCGCGATCACCACCGTCGCCGGCCCGCGGTGCGTGAGCACCGCCATCTTCTTGAAAATCACATCGCCCAGACGCTCGCGCTTGAGCTGCGCCTGTCGGAACTTTTCGACGTTGGGGATGCGCAGGTAAGACAGCAGCACCGGCAACAACGCCTTGTTGACGACGATCACGCCGATCATGCCGAAAGCGGCGTTGATCGCCATCTCGCGGATGACCTGGATGTCGATGATGTAGATGGTCGAAAAGCCGGCGACGTTGGTCAGCAGCGCCACCACGCCGGGGATCGCCAGTGCGCGGAACGTCGCCAGCGAGGCGTGGTAATTGTCGACGCCGCGCGTTGCGATCTCGTGTCCCCACGAGTTGACGTACTGCACCGCATGGCTGACCGACACCGCCATGATCAGGAACGGCACCAGCATCGCGAAAGGATCGAGACCGTAGCCGACCAGGTGCAGCAGGCCCAGTTCCCAGATGCAGGACACCAGCGAGGTGCCGACCACCAGCGCCGCCAGCGTCAGCGAGCCGATATAGGCCCACAGCAGCAGCCCCATCAGGACCAGGGCGATGACAAAGAAGCCGCCGACCTCGAACGACGCGCGCGTCATGTCGTCGACGACCTTGGCGAAGCCGATGATGCGCACCGAGATGTCCGGCGTCTCATACTTGTGCCGGATCGCCTCGAGCCTCTCGCCGATCTTGGCGTAGTCGAGCGGCTTGTTGGTGACCGGGTCGTTGTCGAGCAATTCGGCTACGACCAGCGCGGATTTCTGATCCTCCGACACCAGGCGGCCGATGACGTTGGCCTTGCTGACGTTGGAGCGGATGCGCTGCATCATCGCCGGCGTCGGCGTGTAATCCGACGGCACCACGGTTTCGCCGGACAGGCCGCCTTCCACGACTTCGGTATAGATGATGTTGGGCGTGAAGATCGAGGTGACGCGCGCACGGTCGACGCCCGGCACGAAGAACACGTCGTTGGTGACCTTTTGCAGGGTCTCCATGAACTTCGGCTGATAGATGTCGCCCTTGTGGTTCTCCACATCGACCAGGACGGTGTTGGCGCCGCCGAAATCCTGGTAGTACTTCTTGAATATCTGCATGTACGGATGGTTCTGCGGCACCATCTTCAGCCAGCCGGCGTCCGGACGCAGCAGCGCCGCCTGCGTGGCGAGGAACAGCGTCACCAGGATCAATACCGTCAGCGTGACGGCACGACGGCGGTACAGCAGCGGCTCGACGACGCGCAGGATTTTCTGCGCCCAGCCATTTTTCTTGCTTGGCATCATGGCAGTGCTCCGAGGTCTTCGACGCCTTGCCGCCCGACCGCAATCATGTGGCCGTTGAACAAGGCGACATCGCCCAGCGTGTCATCGGCCGCCGTACTCAATGGCGCGACCCGGCTGTCGGCGGGCGAGGCCAGGTTTCGCGTCGTCTCGACGACGCCGTTGACACCGACCATCAGCACTTCTCCGTCCGGCAGCACCACCCCGCCGAACAGGCTCTCGGTGACCGGGTTGCCCAGATGCTTCCAGCCCAGTGCCGCGACCCGGGCGGGGTCTTCGACGCTCTTGCGCGTAAAGACGTCCCACTTGTCGTAGTCCATGGTCGCGCAGTCGGCGACGTTGTTGCTGGTGTAGACGTTGCCGCGCAGGCCGTAGACCAGCACGCCATGCTCGCCCAGCGGGATGGCGCCGAAGAACGAGCCGGTATAGGGACTGTCGAGCAGCGCCCAGTGGGCACCGTTGTCGCTGGAGCGCGCCATCAGCCCGCGTTCGCCGGCGATGAACAGGGAGCCATCGCCGAGCCGCACGATGGTATTCATGTGCATGCCCAGGTCGTTCAGCGGATTCTGCTGCATGACCCAGGTCTTGCCGCCGTCGGCGGAGGTCAGGTAATCGCCGAAGCCACCGACGGCGATGGCGTGCTCTGCGTCGAGGAAGATCAGGTCGTAGAGCGGATGCGCGCCCGCCTCGAAGTGACGCAGCGTCCAGTGCTCGCCGCCATCGGTGGTCTGCATGATGATGCCGTCGTAGCCGAGGATCCAGCCGTCGGTGGCATCGAAGAAGCGCACGTAGTCGAGCATGCCGCTGACCGGCACCATCGATTGGGTCCAGTGCTGCCCGTCGTCCGACCACAGCACGACGCCTTCCTGGCCGATCGCCACCAGCCGCTTGCCGGCAACCGCAATGCTGGTCAGGCGATTCTGCGTCGCCTTGGCCGCCGGCAATGCCGGGATCGGCTGTCCCGCGTCCTTGGGCGGCGGCGGCACGCCGCTGCTGTCCTGCGCCCAGGCGCTGGCGGTCGCCAGCAGCGCGGCCAGCAGCGTCAGCCGTGCGGCGCGGAGCCGCAGACTCACTGCCCCCTGCCTATGCGCCGCAGGTTACTCGGCTGGAAGTAGTTCTCGGTGTACTTCACTTCAAAGTCGGAGATCGCATCCTCGTTGGTCATCGAGGTGACGAAGTAGCGATGGCTCTGCAGGTCGTAGATCATCTCGGGGATGCCGCTGACGGTCGGGATGAACGGAATCGTCAGCAGCTGCGCTTCCTGCACCTTCCACAGCTTGCCGCGACCGTCATAGCAGTCGACGGCGGCTATCGCCCAGGAGTCCTCGTCCAGGTAGAACACGCGCTTGCTGAAGCTGTGGCGCTGGCCGGGCTTGAGATTGGCCTCGACCACCCAGACGCGGTGCAGTTCGTAGCGCGACAGATCCTGGTTGATGTGCCCGGGGCGGATGATGTCCTTGTACTTGAAGGTCGGGCTGTTGATGATCCACGAGTTGTACGGAATCAGCATCTCGCGCTTGCCGATCAGCTTCCAGTTGTAGCGGTCGAGCGAGCCGTTGAACTCGTCGATCTGGTCGTCGAACTGCTCGCCATCGGAGCCCAGCGCGGGGGTGTCGTAGCCGACGTCCGGCGCGCGATTGACGCGACCGAGTCCCGGGCTGTAGATCCACGCCTGGCGCGCGCCGGCGCCGCCGCTGGCCATTTCATGCACCAGGATCACCTGGCCGGCGACGCGCGGCGGCGAGATCACGCGCTGCAGGTAACGCAGGAACACCTGGCCCGGCGCCGCGGTTCCCGGATGGTTCAGGTTGGCGTAGACGAACTGCACGTCTTCGATCAGCTTGGAGATGGTGTAGCTGCCGTCCGGCTTGACGATCGCCTGGTTGTTGTAGCGCCGCACCGCCGAGCCGCGATAGCGCAGCTTGTGGTTCCAGATCACCTCGGCGCCGCTCTTGGGAATCGGGAACGGGAAGCCGAGCCTGGCCCCGCTCAGGTCATCGGTGCCCTTGAGCACCGCGGTGGTGGCGTTGGCGATCGTGGCCTTGTCGACCGCGTCCGGGAAGAACGCGTTGCGCACCGAGGGATACACGATCATCTTGTAATCGGGATAGGTCTTGAACATCGCCTGCTGGCCCGCCGAGAGATACTTCTCGTACTGCGCCATGTTGGCAGCGGTGACCACATACAGCGGCGTCAGCAGCTGGTCGGGCGTCTTGCCCGGCACGTTGTAGTCGAGGAAATCCTTGACGTAGCTGGGCATGAAACTCATCAGCAGGTTGCCGCCCTTCTGCCGCGCCTTGTCGCCGGCCAGCGACGACAGCTGCATGGCCTGGTCGATGCTGAATGCGCTGACCATGCGCGAGATCATGTCCGGCTGGCTGCGGATCTGGGTCAGGACCGCGAGGATGTCCGGCTCCAGGTCGATCAGCTTGACCTTGTGCTGCTCGACCGCGCTGAGCATGCCGTCGACGCTCTTGCCGCGACCGGCGAGCACCCTGTCGTAGTCGGCCTTGAGCGTGGCATCCGACGACAGCATCTTGCGCACCAGCGTCATCACCTGCTGGAACTTGGCGGGATCGCTGTCCATGATCGACTGGCCCAGTTGCAGGACCGCCTTGGTCACCTTGGGGTCGGTGATGATGTTGTTGATGTCCTTCACCAGCCGGTCGCGCAGCGCCTCGAGCGAGGCATAGGTGATCTTGGTCGCGGACTCGCGGAACGCCGGCCGGCCGACGTACTCGGGGATGCTGCCGTCGGCGCTGCCGGCGCGGGTCGCGCCGATGGGCGTCAGGTCCTTGCCGAGGTGCGCCGCCTCTTCCGGCGAAACATTGGCTTGCGCCGTCGTCATGACGCCCGCGAGTGTCAGCGCCAGTGCAATTCCGCCCTGCTTGATCAACTGTTTCATGGCAACGCTCCTCCAGAGTCCGTGTTCTCGTCGCATCG
>DATMTG010000256.1:0-7953 GCA_035565075.1 Stenotrophobium sp. | reverse complement strand
AATCTCCGGAGATCACTTTCATCGACAGGGGGTGGAACGAAACACTGGCGCTTGATCAACTCATGGAGCTATGTGAACACGTCCATCGTCTATACCATGAGGCATTCTCGGAGTCGGTCCCGAGACCGCAGCATTGGTCGAAGTATGGGCAGAGCGCCGCCCAACCCAGGCGTCGGACGTCGCTCACTGATCTATGACTCCTCAAGCCATCTCCGGCGGCACCGTGCACAGCTTGCCGGCAGATTTTCGTAAAGCCATCGAATCCGACGCCACTGCGAAGGGTCTCTGGGCCGACATCACGCCGCTGGCGCGGAACGAGTGGATTTGCTGGGTCACATCGGCCAAAAAAGATGAGACCAGAAAGAGCCGCATCAGGGTCGGCATCGACAAGCTGCGCTCAGGCATGCGCAGGCCGTGCTGCTGGCCCGGATGCCCGCACCGCTGAGGATCAAATTCTCCATGAGTCACCCCGAACTCTGGCAATTCCGCTTCTCGATGTATCCCGAGAAGGCGCGCTGGGCGCTGGACTACAAGCGCGTGCCACACGTCCGGCATTCGCTGCTGCCGGGTCCGCACGCGGTGCAGCTGGTTCCGCGCTTCGGCCAGAAGGCGATGCCCATCCTGCGCCACGACGGCCGCGTGCTGAAGAATGCCGCTGCGGTGCTCGATTACGTGGAGCAGATCTGGCCCGATCCGCCGCTGTACCCGGCCGAGCCGGCGCAGCGCGATCGTGCGCTCGAAATCCAGAAGTGGCTCGACGACGAGATCGGCCCTGCGTCACGCCGGGCGGTTTTCCATGAAGTGCTGCCGGATACCGAATACACCGCGCGGCGCTTCGCCACCGGCATGGCCGAGTGGCAGCAGAAGCTGTACGTGCGTGCCTTCCCCGGCATCCGCAAGATCATGGCGCTCGACATGCAGATCAACGTGGCGGGTGCCGAGGCCGGCCGCGCATTGACCGCGGAGGCGCTGGATTTCGTCGCGCGCCATTCGGCGCAGACCGGCTACCTGGTCGGCGACCGCTTCAGCATCGCCGACCTGACCGCTGCCACCGTCCTGTTCCCCACCTGCCTGCCGCCGGAGTATCCGGTCGCCATGTCCGAGCCACGGTCTGCCGGCTGGCAGCGCTGGCTGGAGCGCTGGCAAGGCCACGCGGGCTGCGATTACGTGCGGCGCATCTACCGGGAACATCGCGGCACCAGTGCGGCGATCGGCGAACCAGCGGCGTGACGCTTCCAGGGCTGGTGTCAGCATCGCGCCTGATGCCAACAGGTTCAGCGGACGCAGGACGAAACCGAGCAAAGGCCATTGCAACACCAAGCACTAGAGATCAGTCGCGGTCATGTCCGTTGCCATGCCCGTGTCCGTGTCCGTGATCGTGGCCGCGCCCATGGCCTCGATTACCGCGGTCGTAGTCGCGGCGGTATTCATGACCATGCGCATCACGCCTGTTCACGATCACCACGGGACGGCCGTAGTGGGTCTCGACCCACTCCTGTCGCTCGTAGGGACGCCCCGCATCCAGCACTACGTTGACCCCGCCAGTGGTGAACTGCTCGTAGAAAACGGGCAGCACTGCCCCGAAGCGCCAATTGCCATTATCGAACCAGAACCAGGTCCGCGCCGACGGCTCGTAGTAAATCCGGTGCGACGGGTAATAGACATAGCTGTGACGCACGCCGACGTGCTCCGCCACGACCGGCGGATGCGCCAGAGCCGCGCCGACGGGCAGTGCCATCGCCAGCAAAGCGGCACCCAGCAGGGATGTGCGTGAAATCTTCATGTTCGTCCTCCTGACGTTATTGGGATCGACCCTATCCCAGGGCGGGCGGATGAACCGCCGCTGAGCCCGGCTCCAGCATGGGAGTCGGGGCCCCACGTGTCATAATTCACCAACACTTTTGTCATTGTCCACCATGTCGCGCCCCGCAAAGAAACGCCTGCTCGTCACCAACGCCCTGCCCTACGCCAATGGCCCGATCCACCTCGGCCACCTGGTCGGCTACATCCAGGCTGACATCTGGGTGCGCTTCCAGCGCATGCAGGGGCACGAGGTGCACTACGTCTGCGCCGACGACGCCCACGGCACGCCGATCATGCTGGCGGCGGAGAAGGCCGGCGTGACCCCGGAGGCTTTCATCGCCGGCATCCGCAGGGACCACGAGCGCGATTTCGCCGATTTCCACGTCGCCTTCGATCACTATCACTCGACGCACTCCGACGAAAACCGTGCGCTGTCCGAATCGATCTACGCCGCGCTGGAGAAGGGCGGCGCCATCGCCAGCCGCACGATCCAGCAGCTCTACGATCCGGTCAAGAACATGTTCCTGCCGGACCGCTACATCAAGGGCGAATGCCCCAGGTGCGGCACCGCCGACCAGTACGGCGACAACTGCGAGAACTGCGGCGCGGCCTATTCGCCGACCGACCTCAGGAATCCGCGCTCGGTGGTGTCCGGCGCGACGCCGGTGATGAAGGACTCCGAGCACTACTTCTTCGAGCTGGGCAAGTTCCAGGTCTTCCTCGAAGACTGGCTCGCCGGCGATGTCGCGCATCCGGCAGTCAAGGCCAAGCTCAAGGAGTGGTTCGCCGCCGGACTCAAGGACTGGGACATCTCGCGCGACGCGCCCTACTTCGGCTTCGCGATTCCCGGCGCGCCGGGCAAGTTCTTCTACGTCTGGCTCGACGCGCCGATCGGCTACATGGCGAGCTTCACTGCGTATTGTGAAAAGCTCAATAAACCCGAGCTGTTCCGTGAATTCTGGAATGCCGTTTCGGGCGTCGTGAGCGATGGGAGTTCGCAGACCGCCGGAGCACAGAAAGCGGCGTTGGCATCAGCCAATGAGCATTCCGAGCACCGCCGGGATGCGAAATACCGAGCGCAGCAGCCCGAAACCGAACTGCATCACTTCATCGGCAAAGACATCGTCAACTTCCACGGCCTGTTCTGGCCGGCGATGCTGCACGGCTCCGGCCACCGCACGCCGACGAAGCTGCACGTCAACGGCTACCTCACCGTCAACGGTGCCAAGATGAGCAAGAGCCGCGGCACCTTCATCAAGGCGCGGACCTATCTCAATCACCTCAATCCGGAATACCTGCGCTACTACTTCGCGGCCAAGATCGGCGCTGGCGTGGACGATCTTGACCTCAACCTCGACGACTTCGCCGCGCGCATCAACAGCGATCTCGTGGGCAAGTACGTCAACATCGCGTCGCGTTGCGCGGGGTTCATCGAAAAACAGTTCGGCGGCAAGCTGGCGGCATCGCTGCACGACGACAGGCTGTTCAAGGATGCCACCGCCACCGCCCCCACGGTCGCCGGTCACTACGACAACGGCGACTACGCCCAGGCCCTGCGCGTGGTGATGGAACTGGCCGACCGCATCAACGCCGACATCCAGGCCACGGCACCGTGGACGCTGGCAAAGGATGAATCGCAGCGCGTGCGCCTGCACCAGCTCTGCACCACCTACATCAACCTGTTCCGCCAGCTCACCATCATGCTGGCACCGGTGCTGCCGCAGCTCGCTGCGCGCGCCACCGAATTCCTCGACACCGCGACACCCGCGTGGGACGACGTGACTGCGCCGCTGCTGGATCACGGCATCCGCCCTTACTCGGCACTCATCACCCGCATCGAAAAGAAATCCACCGACGCCATCGTCGCCGAAGAACTGGCCGGCGCGCCGCAGGAGCGGAAGCCCGTGAACCCCGAAGCCCCCAAACCTCCCTCCCCGAACCCGTCTGCAACCGCCCACATCGGCATCGACGACTTCGGCAAGATCGACCTGCGCATCGCGCGCATCGCCAATGCCGAGCACGTCGAGGGCGCCGACAAGCTGCTGCGGCTGACGCTGGACCTGGGCGAACTCGGCCAGCGCCAGGTCTTTGCCGGCATCAAGTCCGCCTACGCGCCCGAGGCGCTGGTCGGCCGCCTCACCGTGATGGTCGCCAATCTCGCACCGCGCAAGATGAAGTTCGGCTTGAGCGAGGGCATGGTGCTCGCTGCCGGCGGCGATAACGGCGGGCCGTTCCTGCTCACCCCCGACGATGGCGCGCAGCCGGGCATGAAAATCAAATAGGAATCGTCCCGCGAGGTTCTGACGCCAGCCGCACATTCGTGGAATCTCCCATGTACGCCACCGCACTCATTGACGAGGAACGCTGCATCGGTTGCACCAAGTGCATCGAGGCATGCCCGACCGACGCCATCGTCGGCGCAATGAATCTCATGCACACGGTGATTCGCGCGGAATGCATCGGTTGCAGGCTGTGCCTGCCGCCATGTCCGGTGGATTGCATTGACATGAAGTTCCTCGCGGAAAAACCGTTTGACGATGCGGTGGCTCGCCAGCGTGTCAAGGCGCGCAAAGCGCGCCAAGCACGTGAGCGCCGCGAAAAAATGAAAAACTACGAGCGCAAGAAGGCCCTGCTGCGGACGCAGGAACACTCTCATGGCTCCAGCGAAACACCCATTGGATTCTACGATCCTGTCGCTGCCGCACTGGCGCGTGCACGCGCAAAGTCGCAAGGTAAATCCTGATGAATCCCGCCAAGCGCCACGAGATCTACGGGCGCCTGCGCGCGCAGAATCCGCACCCAACCACCGAGCTGCGCTACACCTCGCCGTTCGAGCTGCTGGTGTCGGTGGTACTCTCGGCGCAGGCCACCGACGTCGGCGTCAACAAGGCCACCGCGAAGCTCTATCCCGTCGCCAACACGCCGCAGGCGATCCTCGCACTGGGCGAGGAAAGGCTGAAGGACGCCATCAAGACCATCGGCCTGTACCAGACCAAGGCCAGGAACGTGATCGGCCTGTGCCGCATGCTGCTGGAACGGCACGGCGGCGAAGTCCCGCATGATCGCGCGTCGCTCGAAGCCCTGCCCGGCGTCGGCCGCAAGACCGCCAACGTCGTGCTCAACACCGCATTTGGCGAACCGACCATCGCGGTCGACACGCATATCTTCCGCGTCGCCAACCGCACCGGGCTGGCGCCTGGCAAGGACGTGCGCACGGTCGAGGACAGGCTGGTGAAATTCACCCCGGCCGAGTTCGCCCGCGACGCGCACCACTGGCTGATCCTGCACGGCCGCTATGTCTGCGTCGCGCGCAGCCCCCGCTGCGGCCAGTGCGTCATCCGCGACCTGTGCGAATACAAGCACAAGACTCCCGCCTGAAATTTCCGCGCTGCTGCGGTACCGGCGCAGGGTCCGGTTGAATAAACTATCCCGATGGAACACCACCGCACCCCACCGCGCGCGGCGCGCCCGACATGAGCGAATCCTCCCTGCAGGGCCGCTGCATCGCCATCCCCGAATCGCGCGAGCTCGATGTATTCGCCGGCCTGCTGACACGCCGTGGCGCACGGGTGATCCGCTGCCCGCTGGTGAGCATCCTCGACGCGCCCGATCCGGCGCCGGTACTGGCGTGGCTGGATGAATTCTGCGCCGGCCGCTGCACCGACCTGATCCTGATGACCGGCGAAGGTCTCGAGCGCCTGCTGTCCTGCATCGGCCGGCACATGCCGGCACTGCGGCCGCTGTTCATCGACGAACTCGCGCGCGTGCGCAAATTCGCGCGCGGGCCCAAGCCGGCAAAGCGGCTGCGCGAACTGGGCCTGCACGCCGAGGTCATCGTCAGTCCCGCGACCACCGCCGGCGTCATCGCCGCGCTGACGGCCGCCGGCGACCTGGGCGGCCGTCGCGTCGGCGTCCAGCACTATGGCGATCAACCGAATCCGCCGCTCACCGATTTCCTGCGCGCGGCTGGCGCGCAGGTGCATGAGGTCGCGCCCTATGTCTACGCCGATGCCGTCGCCGACCGCGAGGTGCTGGCACTGGTGGCGCAGCTGGACGGCGGCGCGGTGGACGCCATCGCCTTCACCAGCCAGTCCCAGGTCGAACGCCTGTTCAAGGTGAGCGCCGCCGCAGGGCAGCTCGACGCCCTGCGCAGCGGCCTGGCCCGCACCCGTGTGGCCGCGGTCGGGCCGGTCACCGCCGAAAGCCTGCGCCAGCACGGGGTCCGCGTCGACCTGACGCCTGCCGACACCTATTTCCTCAAGCCGCTGACGCAGATGCTGGTCGATATGCTGCGTCCCGGAACCTGATCACACACGCGCGTCGAGGGCAGCGCCGGTGCGGATAAAACGCATGCGCAGTGCTAGACTTCACCCAGGTTTTACCGATGTTCTGCCCGAGGCTAGAGATTACGTGCACCTGCCGCGCCGCCTGTTTCTTGTTTTGATCGCCACGCTGACCTCCGCCAGCGCCCTCGCCGCCTCTCCCTCCTCAAACTGGTCGTCGCTGGCCGGACTGCAGGCCAAAGGCGCTTCCGTCACCGCTCTTGCCGTGGATCTGAACACCGGCGCGACACTGGCCAGCCTCAACCCGGAAACCCGGCTGACGCCGGCCTCGGTGACCAAGCTGGTGACCGCCGCCGCCGCGCTCGATCACTGGCCGGCCGACAAGACCTTCGTCACCCGCCTGTACGCCGCGGGCCCGTACGACAACGGGCGGCTCGACCATGACCTGATCCTGGCCGGCGCCGGCGATTCGACGCTGGACGACCAGGGCCTGTGGTCGCTGGCGGTGCAGCTCAAGGGCACCGGGATCACCACCATCAACGGCAACCTGGTGGTGCAGGAAAGTCCGTTCGGCCCGGTCGGCTGCGAGACCGAAGACCGCTGCAAGGCGCTCAAGCGCAGCGACACCGCCTACAACGCGCCGCTGTCCTCCATCGGCCTGGACTTCGGCAACTGGTGCGTGGAAATCCGCCCGACCGCGGTGGGCCAGCCGGCGCAGGTCCGCGGCTGCGCCACGGCGCACCTGCCGATCGCGATCAACGGCGACATCACCACCATCGCCGGCAACCGCAGTCCCTCGTTCTGGGTCGAGCGCGTCACCGACAGCAATGTCGATACCCTGCGCGTCGGCGGCAACATCCCGAACAGCGGCCCGGTGCGCGTGTACCGCGCGATGTCCTCGCCGGCAACCGGCACCGGCCAGGTGCTCGGCGAGATGCTGCGCGAGATCGGGATCACCATCACCGGCGCGATCGTAGTGCGCAAGGGCCCGACGCCGGACAAGGCCATCGAACTGGCCAATTTCGAAGGCATGCCGCTGCGCTCGCAGATCTGGGGCATGCTGCGCAATTCCAACAATTACATCGCCGATGTCCTGACGCTCAACCTGGCCGCCGGCCAGCAGAGCACCCAGCCGGCCACGCTCGCGGCCGCCGGACGCGCGCTGGCACAGTTCGTCTCCTACACCGCCAGGCAACGCAACTCATCGCCGGCGAAATCGGCACCGACGCTGCTCAGCGGCAGCGGACTGACCCCCGAAAACCTGATGTCGGCCCACGACATCGTCGATCTGCTCGGACACGAATACCGCGACACCCGCAATTTCCCCGCGTTTTACGCCGGGCTGGTGGTGCCGCGGGAAGCGCCGTTCCTGTTCCTGCGCATGGGCAACCGCGACTGGCTGGATCGCGTGGCGCTCAAGACCGGCACCCTGCAGGACCCGCATTCGGTGCTCGGACTGGGCGGCTATTTGCGGCGCAAGGACGGCGGCTTCATCGCTTTTGCCTTGATCGTCAACGGCAATGAGCACCGCCATCACATCCCGCTTTACGAATCCATGGCGGCCGCGCGCACCGACATCCAGAACATGCTGGCCCGCTACTAGGGGCCCGGCGAATCTTGCATGTGTGGCAAAAATGCCCTAGCGTCGCAGTCGGGCAGAACCCTTGCCCCACCCGGTTGTCCTAACCTCATTCGCCCCTGCCCGATCATCTCCCCATGAAGCTCCTGCTGCCCCTGGCAATCCTGTTGCCCGCACTCGCCGCCTGCGCACCGCCCTACCAGGCCTCCAGTGCGACCGCCACCGCTCCCACAGGCACGGCCGCCGCTGCCGCCGCAGAACCTGCGGCTCCCGCCGCGGCCGACGCCG
>DATMTG010000255.1:0-8481 GCA_035565075.1 Stenotrophobium sp. | reverse complement strand
GTCGTGCCAGTGCGCCACGGTTGGCCGCCACGGCTTGCGCGCCTGCCGCGCCCATCGCGCTTGCCCGCTGCGCATCGTGCAGCAGGTCGAGCACGGACGAGGCCAGCGCCGCAGCCGTATCGACCTGCTCCGCGGCGCCGGTGTGCAGCAACAGGTCGCGCGCTGCAATGAAGTTGTGCATGTGCGGCCCGAAGAGCACGGGCAGGGACAGCGCCGCCGGCTCCAGTACGTTGTGGCCACCGACCGGCGCCAGGCTACCGCCGACAAAAGCGACATCGCTCATGGCGAAATACAGGAACATTTCGCCCATGCTGTCGCCGAGAAAAACGGCAGGCCGGGCTGCGTCCGTCGCCGGCGCGCTGCGGCGACGACAGCTCATGCCACGCTTTTCGATCAACCGCGCAACCGCATCGAAACGCTGCGGATGACGCGGCACGATGATCAGCAGCGCTTCCGGAAACGCCTCAAGGATGCGCTGATGCGCGGTCAGCGCTGCGTCTTCCTCGCCTTCGTGCGTACTCGCCGCAATCCAGACTTTGGAGCGGCCGGCCTGCTGGCGCAGAACGCGGCCGGCATCGATCTGCGCCTGCGGCAGCGCCATATCGAACTTGATGTTGCCCATCATGCTGACGCGGTCTGACGACGCGCCCAACTCGCGAAAACGCCGGGCATCGGCCTCGCTCTGCGCGGCGATGTGCGTGCAATCGGCCAGCACGCCGGCGATGGCCTTGCGCAGGCGCGAATAGCCCCGGAACGAGCGCGGCGAAAGGCGTGCATTGGCGACGGTCAGCGGGATGCCGCGACGCGTCAGCGCGCGAAACAGGTTGGGCCACAGCTCGGTTTCCATCACCACCACCTGCCGCGGCCGCATGCGCGCGATGAAGCGCGCCACCGCATCCGGCAGGTCGTAGGGCACATAGGTGTGCAGTACGACATCGCCGAGTGCTTCGCGCACGCGCGCGGAGCCGGTCGGCGTCATGGTCGTCACCAGCACGCGGCCCTTGCCGTGCTTCTCCGCCAGCGCGCGGATCAGCGGCAGCGCCGCCAGCGATTCGCCGACCGACACCGCGTGCACCCACACCGCGATCTCCTGCGGCGGCCGCTCGACAAAACCGAAGCGCTCGTTCCAGCGATGCCAGTAATCGCGCAGCGCCAGCCCGCGCCAGAGCAGCCGCAGCAGCACCACGGGCACCAGCAGATACAGCAGCACGGTATAGAGCACTCGCATGGCGCGAAGCATAGCGGCCAATGACGGCGGCCGTCTCATCGCTGCGACAATCCCCCTATTTGCCGCCGGCTTCCATAGAATCCGCGCATGGATTCCGCCCCGCCGTTCAAAGCCGCCTTCCTGCATCCGCGTTACTGGCCCACCTGGCTGGCCATCGGCCTGTTGTGGCTGCTGTGCTGGCTGCCGGTGCCGGCGATCGTCGGTTTCGGCAAGGGTCTGGGCTGGCTGTTCGGCAAACTGGCCAAAAGCCGCCGTCACGTGGTGCGCGTCAACCTGAAACTGTGCTTTCCACGGCTCGACGCCGCCGCGCGCGAGAAGCTCGTCAATGAACATTTCATGGCGCTGGGGGCGGGTATTTTCGAGGCGGGTCTGGCCTGGTTCGCGCCGGACTGGCGCCTGCGCGGGCGCGGCGAGGTGGTGGGACTGGAGCATCTCGACGCCGCGATGCAGGACGGCCACGGCGTACTGCTGCTCACCGGCCATTTCACCACGCTGGAAATGGGCGCGCGCTACCTGTGCCTGGCCGACCGGCCGTTCCACGCGATGTACCGGCCGATCAACAACCCGCTGATCGACTATTTCATGCACCGCTGGCGCGAGGCGCGTTCAGGTCTGCCGGCGCTGCCCAAGAACGATCTGAAGAAACTGGTGCGTGCGCTGCGCCAGGGACACTGCATCTGGTACGGGCCGGACCAGTCGCTCGACGTGCGCAACGCGATTCACGTGCCGTTTTTCGGCGTGCCGACGCTGACCCTCACCGCCACCTCGAAACTGGCGCAGATGGGCCGCGCCAGGGTCGTGCCGTATTTTCCGGCGCGCATCAACGGCCGCTACCGCGTCACGTTCCTGCCCGCGCTGGAAAATTTCCCCACGGACGACGAAGCTGCCGACGCCGCCATGATCAACCGCATGCTCGAAGCCGGGATCAACATCGCGCCTGCGCAGTACTTCTGGTCGCACCGGCGCTTCAAGCATCCGCCGGCGGGCATGCCCGATCCCTATCGCAATTAAGCGCCCTTGATGATGCCGGCGAAGTAGGGGATGGTCTTCTCCAGCCCCGCCTGCAAGGCCACCGTCGGCTCCCAGCCGAGCACGCTGCGGGCACGGCTGATGTCGGGCTTGCGCTGGCGGGGGTCGTCCGCCGGCAGCGGCTCAAAGACGATTTCGGATTTAGAGCCGGTCAGCTTGACCACCATCTCCGCCAGCTCGCGGATGGTGAACTCGCCCGGGTTGCCGAGGTTGATCGGGCCGGTGACCTCCGCAGGCGTGTTCATCAGCCGGATCAGGCCTTCCACCAGATCATCCACGTAGCAGAACGAGCGGGTCTGAGAGCCGTCGCCAAACAGCGTGATCGGCCGCCCCAGCAGTGCCTGCACGATGAAGTTCGACACCACCCGGCCATCGTTCGGGTGCATGTTGGGGCCGTAGGTGTTGAAGATGCGCGCCACCTTGATGCCCAGCTTGTGCTGCCGGTGGTAATCGAAAAACAGGGTTTCGGCGCAACGCTTGCCCTCGTCGTAGCAGGAGCGCACGCCGACCGGATTGACGTTGCCCCAATATTCCTCCTGCTGCGGGTGGACCTTGGGATCGCCGTAGACCTCGCTGGTGGAAGCCTGCAGGATCGTGCACTTCAGCCGCTTGGCCAATCCCAGCATGTTGATCGCCCCATGCACGCTGGTCTTGGTGGTCTGCACCGGGTCGAACTGGTAGTGCACCGGCGATGCCGGGCAGGCGAGGTTGTAGATCGCATCGACCTCGGCATACAGGGGAAAGGTCACGTCATGGCGCATCAGCTCGAACCGGGGATGATCCAGCAGCGCGGCGACATTTGCGCGCACGCCGGTATAGAGATTGTCCACGCACAGGACTTCATCCCCCTGATCGATCAGGCGCTGGCACAGATGCGAACCGATAAACCCGGCACCGCCAGTGACGAGGATGCGCCTGGGTCCGAATTCCCGCTGAATTTTCATGTCTGCCTCGTGATTGCCGGGTGCCCCGGGATGCCCGACGCGCGCCGATGACCCCATCGCCGTAACGGGACAACAACTTATGCGGATGATGCTGATATATTACGGGAGAATTGTTTAACCCAATACTGCAGGGGCGGGCATGACTTCACATCTTCGCAATTCGGCTATTGCCGTCCTCATCGCCGTTTTTTCGTTTTCGGCCTTCGCCGCCGGCACGACCGACGACGCCACGGCGCTCATGGCCAAGGGACAGTATCAGGATGCGCTGAAACTGCTGGACCAGCAGGTGGCGCGCAATCCGCAGGATGCGCAGGCGCGCTTCGCCCGCGGCATCGCCCTCACCCAGCTCAAGCGCACGACCGATGCGATGAAGGTGTTTTCGGACCTGACGCGCGATTATCCGCAGCTGCCCGAGCCCTACAACAACCTCGCGGTGCTCTATGCGCAGCAGGGCGACTACGACAAGGCCCGCGATGCGCTGCAAGCGGCGCTGGCGGCGCATCCCGGCTACGCCACCGCACATGAAAACCTCGGCGACATCTACGCCGCACTGGCCGGCGCCTCCTACAACCGCGCGCTGGCGCTGGACAAGGACAACGCGTCCCTGCGCAACAAGCTCAACCTGATCAACCAGATCGAACAGACCACCAGCGCCACCGTGTTGGCGACCCGTGCGCCGGCGCAGCCTGCAGCGCCCGCCCCCGCGCCGACGCCCACGGCAGAGGCCGCTGCCCCGGCCGCCGCTGTCACGCCGACCGAGACGCCTGCTGCCCCGCCTGCCGCTGCACCGGCGGCGGTGGACGAGGCCACGGCCAGCGCCGTCAATGCGGCCTTGCAGGCCTGGGCCGCCGCCTGGTCAAGCAAGGATCTGCCGGCATATTTTGCCGCGTATGGCGCGGACTTCACGCCCGAAGGCGCGCAGAGCCTCGCCGCCTGGAAGCGGCAACGCACCGAGCGCATCACCAAGCCGGCGCATATCTCGGTCAAGATCAGGGACGTCTCCATGACCCAAACCGCGCCGGATCGCCTGCGCGTGAGTTTCACGCAGGATTACGCATCGGACAGCTACAGCGACTCCGTCGGCAAGGTGCTGGATCTGGCGCGCAGCGGCGATGACTGGAAAATCGTTCGCGAATACACGCACTGACCGAAATGCCCCGTACGCTTTTCTCCGTGGCCTTGCTGGCCGCGCCGCTGCTGCTGCTTTCCCCGTTCCGCGCGCAGGCCATCGAAGGCCCGGGCGGGGCGACGATGGACGTCCCCGAGACCGAATTGCTGCAGGGCATCGAGCAGCTGCGCAAGGGCGACACCCACGGCGCATTGAAAACCCTGGGAGAGCTGACCCAGCAGCAGCCCAATTTCCTGCTGGCCCACATGTTCTACCGCGAAGTGCTGGCCTCGATCTCGGGTACGACCGAGAACCTCGCCAGCGACAGCGGCTCGAACACCGTATTGCAGGATCTGGCTGAAGAGGCGCGGCTGCGCATCGCCGCGGAAAAAGCCACGCCGGCGCCCGGCACGGTCCCGAGCGACGTCCTGCAGTTATCGGCGCAGCATCCCTACGTGATCCTGGTCGACCTGCCGAAAGCACGGCTGTACCTGCTCAGGAACGACAGCGACGGCAAATTCAGCCTGGTGCGCCAGATGTACGCCGGCATCGGCCGCAACGGTTACGGCAAGGAAACCGCCGGCGACCTGAAAACGCCGGTCGGGGTCTACCACATCACCAGCTGGATTCCCGGCAAGGCCCTGCCCGGCCTCTACGGCGCCGGCGCCTTTCCCCTGAGTTATCCGAATCCCTGGGATGACTTCAAGAAGCGCGGCGGCTCCGGCATCTGGCTGCACGGCGTGCCGCCCGACACCTATGTGCGCGCGCCCCGCTCCAGCGAGGGCTGCGTCACCATGGCCAACGACGACCTGCTGGCCTTGCGCCCCTACGTCGATGCCGCGCAACAGACGCCGGTGGTCCTCAGCGACGACCTGAGCTGGAAATCCGCGCAGGAGATCCACGCCGAGAAAGACCGGTTCCTGAAAAATCTCGAGGCCTGGCGGCAGCAGTGGTCGGCGGTGGATACCGAGGGCTACCTCTCGTTTTACGACCATGACTTCACCACCGACGGCATGAATTACGCCGCCTTCTCCGCCTACAAGAAGCGCGTCAACAGCCTCAAGAAATACATCCACATCAAGCTCAGCGACGTCGACCTGTATCGCTATCCCGGCAGCAATGGCTCACTGATGCTGGTGGAATTCACCATGGATTACCGCAGCAACAACTACGACAGCGTCACCCGCAAGCAGCAGTTCTGGAAACGCGGCGCCGACGGCCACTGGAAGATTTTCCGCGAAGTCCAGATCTGAGCGTCCGGCGCCGGCAAGCCGGCCCGCTCATTCCTCCCAGGGGTGGTCGTTGAGCCGCAGGTACAGCGGCGAGTCGTGCCTGGGCATGTTGCGGTCCAGCCAGGTCAGCATGTCATCCCAGATGCGCTGCGTCTGTGCCGGCGTCGGCATCAGCCGCGCATTGGGCAGTTCCAGGGTGATGACCGGGATATCGAGCCCGATGCCCGCGTAGTTTCCCAGTGAGCCGGGATAGGTGCCGATCTGGTGCAGGTCGAGAAAGCCGAAGTGCTTGGGCGGCTTGCGCGAGCCGTCGAAGTCCAGCACGTCGAAAGGGGCATGCACGGAAATGATGATGTCCGGATGAAACCGGCGGATGGTTTCAGTCAGGCTGCGGCTCTCCGGCTCGGACAGCGGCGCCGGTCCCGGGTAGTAGCGGGGATTGGAATAGGTTTTCCGCTTCCAGTTACCGATTGCATCGGCCTCCCAGTCGCTGGTGGTGAAGAAATTCCGGTTCAGGTCGACCCCGTGGGCATTGGTCCGTGTTGCCGGGTCGGACAGCAGCCCATCCGGATTCAGGCACGGAATGACACGCCAGTGGAAGGGCTGGAAACGCTGATCCTGCAAATGCTGCATCCACTTGAACACCAGGCTCACGGCCGACAGTTCATCGCCGTGGATGCCGCCGAGCATCAGGACCCGGTGCGGAATCCCCTGGCTGGTCTTCGGCAGAAAATCGCGATAGAGCAGCGGCTGGCCGCGCACGCTGGGAATCGGGCCGGCGCTCAGGCCGGCGTTCAGGCAGGTTTCGATGCCGACACTTTGCAGGTGCGAGCCCAGTAGTTCGCAGGCCCGCTGCACGGATGCCAGCGGCACCGGCCCTGCCGGCGGTGCTTCAGCCGCATGCAGCACGCCCGAGAGGCACAAGAAAAACCCGGCGCTGAGCCGGGCCGTCTTGCGCAGCAGGTACCGAGCGCGCTTACTTGCCGGCACGCTCTTTGCGGACCTTGTCGACGAGGAAGTCGATCACCTTGATGACGTCGGGGAAGCCGTGGGCCAGCGAGCCGTTGGTGTAATACTCGCCGCCGACCACCACCGTCGGCACGCTGTCGATGCCGTAGTTCTGCGCCAGTTGCTCGGCGCGGCGCACTTCCGAGTCCACCGCAAAGCTATTGAAGGTGCTGGTGAAGATGCCCGGCATCACCCCGGTCTGCGCGGTGAAGAACGCCTGGATCTGGGCCTCGGTGTTCATCGGCTGGTTGTACTTGTGGATCGCGTCGAAAAACGGCTTGTGCATCTTGTCGCCGAAGTTGAGCGCCTTGGCAGTGTAGAACGCCTTGCTGTCGAGGATGCCGGAAGGCCGGCCCAGGCTGTTCGGCACCCGCACGAAATCCACGTCGGCCGCCTTGTGCGCGGCCCAGGCCGTGATGTCGGGGTCGAAGTCGTAGCAGTGCGGGCAGCCGTACCAGAAGAATTCCTCGACCTGGATGCGCTTGGGATTGGGCGGCGGCTCGATCGCACGCACGCGCGCGTAGTCGGTGCCGAGTTTGTACCGAGGCGCAGCCTCGGTGGCGGAGCAGGCGAGCGGCAGCAGTGCCGCCACCGAGAGCAGTAGACCGGAGATGAGACGCATGGTGGTTCCTTATTGCAAGCCGTTGATATACGACGCCAAGGCGTCCATCTCCTTGTCGCTGAGCTTGGCAGCGATCGAAGACATGATCTTGACATTGCCGTCCGGCAAAGATTCCGCATTCATGTCATGCAGTCGGCGCAACGAGCTTGCGAGATAGGTGGCATGCTGGCCGCCGATGCGCGGATAACCGCTGGCCGGGACACCGGCGCCGGTGGGCCCGTGACAGGCCGCGCAGGCGGGAATACCGCGTGCCGCGATCCCCGCACGATAAATCGGCTCGGCGATGGCCACCGCATCCTTGCTGGCGACGCCGGGCGACATCGTGCCTGCGGCGAAATGTACGGCGAGATTCTGCATGTCCTGGTCGGACAGCGCCGAGGCCTGCGGCTGCATGATCGGATTGACGCGCTTGCCGCTCTTGAAATTCTGCAACTGCTCGAGGATGTATTTCGAATTCTGGCCGGCGAGCTTGGGGAAATTGGGCGCGGTACTGTTGCCGGTGGGGCCATGGCAGGCGCCGCATACCGCTGCCTTGGTCGCGCCCGCCGCGGCGTCGCCCTTGACGAAGGGATCCTGAGCGGTTTGCTCGGCGGCGAAGACGGCGAAGGGCACTGACAGGGCAAGGATGAGCAGGACGCGCTTCATTGGTGGAGCTCCCCGGAACTGGAAAGGCCGGCGCACCCAGTGGCGGCACGCGGTCATTAAGGTTAAGTTGAACCCAAATATTACACCAACGACATGCGGTCATGGTCAATCCAGCCAATCCCTTTGCGCAGGCGCGGTTCCTGGTTTCCTGTGCGGACCTGGCGCAGTTGCCGCGCGACGACACGCCGGAGCTGGCGTTCGCCGGACGCTCCAACGCCGGCAAGTCCAGCGCGCTCAACACCCTGACGGCGCAAAACCATCTGGCCCGCGTCAGCAAGACGCCGGGGCGGACCCAGCTGATCAACCTGTTCGAAATCGCCGGGGTCGGCCGCTTCGCCGACTTGCCCGGCTATGGCTACGCCAAGGTGCCGCTGCCGATACGCCGCAGCTGGGGCGAGTTGATCGGCAGCTACGTCGAGATGCGCAACAACCTGCGCGGAATCGTCCTGATCATGGATATCCGCCACCCGCTCACCGAGTTCGACCAGCAGATGCTCGACTGGGCCGAGACCGCGGCGCGGCCCTGCCACATCCTGCTGACCAAGGCCGACAAGCTGGGTTACGGCGCCGCCAAGACGCAGCTGCTCAAGGTCCGCAACGCGCTCGCGTCGCACACGCAGCTCAGCGGCGTGCAGCTGTTTTCCGCAGAGACCCGCATGGGCCTG
>DATMTG010000254.1:0-1619 GCA_035565075.1 Stenotrophobium sp. | reverse complement strand
TCGAGCGGCATGACCTCCGCTTTTTGAAAACCGCATCGCGGACAGGCGAGGGTCGACTCCAGGATGGGTGTTGAACTCATTTCGTCTGCGCCCGTCAAAATCAAGACCGCCAAGGCGACCATGGCTGCGGGAACCGCGTTTTTCGCCTATCCCGGCTCGCCGCGATCACAGAATACTTTCATATCCGGCCACCAGCGCGTCCAGCAGGTGCCGCACGGCCGGTACCATGCCGCGCCGCGTGGGGAAGATCGCGTGCACCAGGCCCGGCGTCGTCGTCAGGTCCGGCAGCAGGCGCTTCAGGCGGCCGGCGGCCAGGTCTTCCTTTATGAATTCCTGCGGCAGCAGCGCGACGCCCACGCTCATTATCGCCGCCTGGCGCAGGCTGGCCAGATCGTCCGTCGCGATGCGGGGCTGGTGCGTCAACGACGTCATGCGCCCCTTGGCGTCGACCAGGTTCCAGGTGTAGCGCTCGCTGTCGTTGGCCATGGCGAGCGTGGGCCAGTCTTTCAGCGAGTCGATGGACGCGGGCGGCGCGTGCCGGGCCGTCAATTCGGGGCTGGCCACCAGCATCAGGACGGACAAGCCCAACTGGCGCACCGCCAGGCCGACGTCCTCCAGCGGTGGCAGCCTGACCCGGATGGCCAGGTCCAGGCCTTCCTCGATCACGTCCACGCGGCGGTTGGTGGCGTCGACCAGCACCTGGACCTGCGGGTTCTCCTGCACGTAGCGGGCGATGACGACGGCGATGCCGGAACTCAATAATCCCAAGGGACAACTGACGCGCACGGTGCCTTGCAGGGTGCTGCGGGTCTGGTCGATGAGATCCTTGGCAGCCTTCGATTGCGCCACCAGCGCCAGGCAGTGCTGGTGGAACTGTCGCCCGGTCTCCGTCAGGGAAAGACTGCGGCTGGTGCGGTTGAGCAGGCGCACCCCCAGCTCTTCCTCCAGGGCGCGCACGCGCCGGCTCAGCTTCGAGGTTTGGAGCCCGAGGTTGCGGGCGGCCGCGGTGAAGCTGCCGCGTTCGACGACTTCGGCGAAGAGCCGCAGGTCGTTGAGGTCGGAGATTTGGTCCATGAGATCGGGTTCCGTATGTGCTCCTATCGTTCTATGAGGAGCAATGATATTTTGCTATTTTGGATATATGCGGTGAATCGTTGTCAAAATAGCATTATCTCCATTGCCTGGGATCCATCGATTTCGATGACGACCGCGGCGCCAAACCAAGGAGATAGAGATGCTTGCGCACCGGCGTTGGAAATCGCTCGACCAGGCCGACCACGGCTGGCTGCATGCGAAGTATCACTTTCGGGTCAGCGCCGCAGGCAATCCCGCGCACCAGGCGCTCGGCCCGCTCGTCGTCTGGAACGACGATGAAATCGCGGCCGACGCCGGCTTTCCCTTTCATGGGCACCGCGATATCGAGATCATCACCTACGTCCGCCAGGGCGTGCTCGGGCACCGCGACACGCTGGGCTCCGAAGGCACGATCCAGGCGGGCGACGTCCAGGTCATGAGCGCCGGCACCGGCGTCACGCATGCCGAATATAATCTGGAGGACGAGGACACGACGCTGTTCCAGATCTGGGTGCAGACGGACAAGCCGAACGCGCAGCCGGGAT
>DATMTG010000253.1:0-2570 GCA_035565075.1 Stenotrophobium sp. | reverse complement strand
GCCGGCACCTGGACCCTGGTGGCGGCCGACGTCCAGCACCCCGATGGTTCGCGCGCATCCGATTACGGTGCCCAGCCCAAGGGCCTGCTGATGATCGACAACCAGGGACACTACTCGTTGCAGATCTTCAAGGCCGAGCGGCCAGCCTTCCATGCCGGCGACAAGGCGAAGGGAACGCCCGACGAGTACAAGGCCGCCGTGATGGGTTCAAGCACCCATTACGGCACGCTCCGGGTCGAGCCGGACCGCGGTGTCCTCGTTTTCCACATCCAGGGGGCTTCCTTCCCCAATTGGGAGGGACAGGAGCAGCGCCGGCAGTATCAGCTCGACGATGGCGTGCTGAGCTATCGCGTGACAGCACGCCCCAATGGCGACGTACCGATCTCGGTCTGGCGGAAGATCGACTAAAGGACCGCGAAACGCCGGATGCCCGCATCCATCACCATGAAGAAGCAGGCACCCGCGTTTGCCTGGCAAATGATCGGACACACGGCGAGCACGGATCGCCGCCTGTCTCCCTCGGGCGAACGCGCGCTTCGAAACCGGTTTTCTGCCAAGCGGAATCGCAGCCTGACTCCACGCAGTCCCGACATCAACGCCCGTGCGCATCCACCCACGGCCGCACGATGCCGATCCACAGCTCGTAGCCCATGCGATTCATGTGCAGGCCGTCCTGGATGAACCACTGGGCCTGCGGCTGGCCATCCTTGCCCAGCATCGGCGTGAACACGTCCAGGTACGCCACCTGCTTCTGCGTCGCCGCGTAGTCGCGCACCAGGTCGTTCGCCTCGCGGATCTTCGGCAGCAGCGCCTTGCGCGCCATGCTGGGCTTGATCGCGATGAAGGCGATGGGCACGCCGGGGTCGACGGCGCGGGCCTTGCGCACGAAGGCCGCGAAATCGTCGCGCACCTGCCGCGGGCTGTTGCCGGTCTCGATGTCGTTGTCGCCCGCGTACATCACGATGGCGCGGGGGTGATACGGCGCCACGATGCGATCGGCGAAGTACGTGCTGTCGGCAATCTCCGAGCCGCCGAAGCCGCGGTTGATCGTGTGCACCTCCGGGAAATCCGACGCCAGCGTCTGCCAGAAACGGATCGACGAGCTGCCGATGAACAACACCGCGCCGGCAGATGGCGGTTGCACGCGGTCGGCCTGCTCGAACGCCGCGATGTCGGCATTCCACTGCGCGTGGTCGCTGGTCGTGCGCGCAGGCGCGCACAGCGGCAGCAGGACGAACAGCAGGATCAGCCAGCGTTTCATCGCGCCTCCCGTGGGGTGTTTCGTGCGAGTTCCGACACTTCCAGCACCTTGGCGATGCGCTTGCCGTCCCAGCGATAGACCAGGTGCTGCGCCTGCACGCAGGGTGCGACCACATCCGGATGGAACGCGGCCACGCATTCGCCGGACGGATCGCGCACGCTGTCGTACACGATGCCGTTGGAACCGGCGGCGCGCAACACGCGCGCCAGTTTCACGCTGGCCACATAGCTGTCCGGATCGTGTTCCTTCCTCCAGCCGCCGCGGATGTCGTGCAGGCGGCTGTCGATGCGCGTGCGGTAGCAACGCATCTGGATGTCGCAGGCCGGTTCGGCGGTGGCGGCGAGGAAATGCTCACGGTGATAGACGGTTTCTTCCACCGCGGTGGCCACCGTGTGCGCGGCGTAGAACACGCCCCAGGTGCCATCCGAAAAGCGGCTGCCGTCCGGATTCAAATGTGTGAAGGCCGCCATCACCGGCGTCGAGCCCGGACCGCTGATGCGGTGTTCCTTCGGCACCAGCTTCAAGGCGCCGGCTTCCTCGCGCAGGCGCGGGTTGGTCAGCGCTTCGATCGCGAACACCGCGTCGAGATCGGCCGGATCGGCGATGCGGTCGTACACACCCACCGGCGGGAAGCGGCTGGGCACGATGCGAAACGCCTGGTTCCAGCGGATGCGCTTGAGTGGGGGAAGATCGGTCGACATCGGGGCTCCCGTCGCGGCTGGGGCCGCTGCTGCATGTGCCCGGCATCGTCATCGCGTGCGGTATCGGCGGCTGCGACGATCGGTGTGAAGCGCCTCAGCCGCGCTGCGCATCCAGGTACTGGCGCACCACGAACAGGTCGGCCACGTTGCCCGACAGCATGCGTTCCAGCGCGGAATGGCCGCCGAACAGCGGCGCCGTGTTCGGCTTGCGCAGCCATGCATCGGCTTGCGCCGGATCGGGAAACAGGATCTGCAGGTCCTTCCAGATGCCGAGCAGGTAGCTGATGCGCTCCAGCGTGTCGCGCCCCAGGCTGCCGTCCTGCTCGCGCTTCCACTTGTAGAACGTGGACTCGGGCGGATCGCCGAGCAGCTTGCGCTGTTCGGCCACGCGCAGGTCCCAGTGCTCGGCGAGGCGGAAGAAGCTGCGCAACGCGGGCGCCGTCAGCGCCGCGTCAGTGGGCGGGTAGCGTGATGCGGCTTCGGCGATGCGGCTGGCATGTGCGTTCATGTCGAAACTCTCCATGTGAAGCACATGGACAATTTACTGCAAAGTGGCAGCTTTGTCCAAAATCGCCGGCGCCGGCTTCAGGGGGCGTTCGGCGCACTCT
>DATMTG010000252.1:0-3884 GCA_035565075.1 Stenotrophobium sp. | reverse complement strand
GATCCGGCCCCGACCCATGAACGCACCGCAACCGACCGCCATCAAGCTGCACCGCCAGTCGCGCATCCTCGAGTTGCGCTATGCCGACGGCACGCGCTACGAACTGCCCTGCGAATACCTGCGCGTGTTCTCGCCCAGTGCCGAGTTGCAGGGCCACGGCCTGCTGGAGCCGATGCTGGTCGGCGGCAAGCGCGGCGTCAACATCGCCGCAGTGGAGCCGGTCGGCCAGTACGCCGTGCGCCTGCGTTTCGACGATGGCCACGACACCGGTTTGTATTCCTGGACCGTGCTGCAGGAACTGGCCCGCAACCAGGCGCAGAACTGGGCGCGCTATCTCGAGCGCCTGCAGCAGATCGGCATGACCCGCGACAGCGATGTCGCCAAGCTGGGCGCGCTGCCGAAGAAATACATTCCTCCGGGCCAGTAGCCAGCCGCTTCAATAGCGGCCGCGGCCGTGATCGCGCGCATCCTGCGCGGTGAACGCGCGCAGCTGCATGTACGACCACAGCTCGGCGAAATTCACCAGCTGGTTATGGTCCAGGTCGATCTCATCGAAATGCGGGGCCAGCTCCGGCATGCCGCGGGTCATCTCGTCGCGTGTCAGCTGTTCGTCGCCATTGCTGTCGGCCTGCTTGAACCGCGCCAGCAGCGCCTGGCGCGAGTAGATCCCCCCGTCATGCGCCCGCTGTGGATGGCCGGCACAGCCCGCAAGCAGGCCGGGCAGCAGCAGCGCAAGCGCAAGCCCGCGACGCCACGACGAAATCCTGCGCAGACCTGCGCAGGCATCAGGCCTTACAATGGGCATCATCGGCAGGAACCTATCTATGTCTGGCAACAACAAATCCGGCACCACCCATTTCGGATACGAGGAAGTGCCCGTCGCTGAAAAGCAGAAGCGGGTGGCGGGCGTGTTTACGTCGGTGGCGCACAAGTATGACCTGATGAACGATCTCATGTCGTTCGGCGTGCACCGGCTCTGGAAACGGTTTGTCATCGATCTGGCCGGCGTGCGTCCGGGCGAAAAGGTTCTGGACGTGGCGGGCGGCACCGGCGACCTGACGCGCGAATTCGCGCGCCTGACCGGGCCCAAAGGGCTGGCGATCCTGTCGGACATCAATGCCGCGATGCTCGGCGAGGGCCGCGCGCGGCTGGCGGACAAGGGCATCGTCAATGTTCCGGTGGCTCAGGCCAACGCTGAGAAACTGCCGTTTGCGGAAAGTTCGTTCGACTGCATCACCATCGGCTTCGGTTTACGAAACGTTACCGACAAGGACGCCGCGCTGCGCTCGATGACGCGCTGCCTCAAGCCCGGCGGCCGCCTGCTGGTCCTGGAATTTTCCAAGCCGCTGATCGAGCCGCTGGCCAGGGTCTACGACCAGTATTCGTTCAAGCTGCTGCCGCTGATGGGCAGGCTGGTGGCCAACGACGCCGACTCCTACCGCTATCTCGCCGAGTCGATCCGCATGCACCCGGACCAGCAGACGCTCAAGGGCATGATGGAAAACGCCGGCCTGTCGCGCGTGCAGGTCTACAACCTCGCCGGCGGCATCGTCGCGGTGCATCGCGGGTTCCGGCTGGAATGAGCGCGCCGGCCCTGCTTTGCGCGGGTCTCGAGGTCGCGCTCAACCGCTACCTCGGGCTGTCGCCGGAGGTGATGGCGAGCTGCGGCACGCTCGCCGGCCGCGTGATCGCGCTGCATGCGCAGGGACCGGACTGGCTGTTCTGCATCGAATTCCACGGCGGCGGCGTGCGTGTGTTGCCCGGGCTGGATGGCGGCGATGCCGACGTCACCGTCTCCGGCCCACCGACTGTGCTGCTGCGACTGGCGTGGAAAACCGCAGCCGGCGAGGGCGGTGTGCCCGCCGGCCTGCAGGTCGAAGGCGACACCGAACTGCTGTCGCGCTTCAACGGCCTGCTGGCGCAGGTCGGGTTCGATCCTGAAGAGCTGCTGGCAAAATTCCTCGGCGATGTGACGGCGCACCGCGTCAACCAGGGACTGGAAAAACTGTTCGGCTGGGGCCGGCAGACCGCGCAAACCCTGAGCCTGGATACCGCCGAATACCTGCGCGAGGAAACCCGCGACCTCGCGCGCGGCAGCGATGCCGAGGAATGGATGCACGCGGTCGACTTGCTGCGCGAGCGCGTCGATCGTTTCGAGGCCCGGCTGGACGCACTGGAAACACAGGCATGAATCTCTCCTTCGGCCGCATGCGCCGCGTCTGGCAGATCCAGCGCGTGGTGCGCAAATACGGGCTCGGAGAATTCCTCGGACGCGAGCCCGGCCGGCACCAGCGCCCGCGCGGCGAGCGCCTGCGGCTGGCGCTGGAGGAACTCGGCCCGGTGTTCGTCAAGCTCGGGCAGGCGCTGTCGACGCGGCCCGACGTCGTGCCCGCCGACCTGGCGGTGGAACTGGCGAAGCTGCAGGACCAGGTGCCGCCGTTTCCAGGCGAGCAGGCCCGCGACATCGTCGAAAAATCGCTCGGCAAAAAAATCGAGGACGTGTTCAGCGAATTCGACCTGGTGCCGATGGCCTCGGCGTCGGTGGCGCAGGTCCACGCGGCGCGGATCAAGCCGCAGGGCGAAGACGACCCGGGTTTCTCGGTGGTGGTGAAGGTGATCCGGCCCGGCATCGCGCCGGTGATCCAGAGCGACATCCAGTTGCTGCACACGCTGGCGGAGCTCGCGGAGAAATTCTCCGAGGACGCGCGCCGCATCCGGCCGCGCGCGATCGTCGCCGAATACGAAAAAATCATTCTCGACGAACTCGATCTGATGCGCGAAGGCGCCAACGCCTCGCTGCTGCGGCGCAACTGGCTCGGTTCGGAACTGATCTACCATCCGCTGGTGCTGTGGGATTACACGCGCACCGACGTGCTGGTGATGGAGCGCATCCACGGCATCTCGATCCGCGAGCTCGACACGCTGCGCGGCATGGGCGTGGATTTCCAGGTGCTGGCCGAGCGCGGCGTCGAGATCTTCTTCAAGCAGACTTTCCGCGACAACTTCTTCCATGCCGACATGCACCCCGGCAATATTTTCGTCGACGCCAGCAACCCGAAGAAGCCGAGCTATCTGGCGGTGGATTTCGGCATCGTCGGCGTGCTCACGCCTTCTGACCAGCGCTATCTCGCCGAGAACTTCCTGGCGTTCTTCAACCGCGATTACCGCCGCGTCGCCGAGCTGCACGTCGAGAGCGAGTGGGTGCCGGCGGGCACGCGCGTCGAGGAGTTCGAGGCGGCGATCCGCACCATCTGCGAGCCGATTTTCCAGCGGCCGCTGAAGGACATCTCCTTCGGATTTTTCCTGCTGCGCCTGTTCCAGGTCGCGCGGCGCTTCAACTACCAGGTGCAGCCGCAGCTGGTGCTGCTGCAGAAGACCCTGCTCAACATCGAGGGTCTGGGCCGCCAGCTCTACGACGAGCTGGATCTGTGGAAGACCGCCAAGCCGATCATGGAGCAGTGGATGCGCGCGCGCCTCGGGCCGGCGGCGACGCTGGAGCGCATGCGTGCGCAGATTCCGGCGCTGACCGAGACCCTGCCGGAGCTGGCGCACCGTGCGCTCAAGCAGCTCGAACGCGGCGAAGGTTTCGGCCCCGGCGGCGGCAACCGCCGCATGATGCAGGAATTGCGCGACGAGGTGCGCCGCGCCAACCGCCGCAGCCTGCGTGTGATCGCCGGCGGCGTCTGCCTGATCTGCGCGGCGCTGATTTTCGGGCTCGACGGCTACCGTCCGGTGATCGCGGCGGGAATCCCGCTGTGGTCGTGGGGTTTTGGCCTGGTCGGTGTGCTGATGTGGCTGCGCGTGTTGCGCGACCGATAGACCGGTTAGGAGCGGCAGAAGCAAAAAAGGCCCGGTGTGAACCGGGCCTTTTTGCCTGATGCTGC
>DATMTG010000251.1:0-2662 GCA_035565075.1 Stenotrophobium sp. | reverse complement strand
TGGTACAGCGCTGGAGCGCAAAACTGGGGCTGCGCGAAATCCGCGACGGAGACACTGCGCTGATCAACCGCCTGCTGACGATTCTCGACCGCGGCAAGTCCGACTTCACCCGCAGCTTCAGGCACCTGTCGCGCCTGCGTACCGACAGCGACGCGCCGGCGGCCGGTATCCGCGAAGAGATCGCCGATCTCGAAGCTTTCGACGCCTGGGTAGTGGACTACCGCGCAAGACTGCGTGCCGAACAGTCCGACGACGCCGAACGCGCGACGCGCATGAACGCGGTCAATCCGAAATACGTCCTGCGCAATCATCTGGCGCAGGCCGCGATCGAGGCAGCGCAGCGTGGCGATGCCTCGGAGATCGAGCGGCTGATGCAGCTATTGCGCAAGCCCTGCGACGAACATCCGGAGCTCGAGCGCTACGCAGCCGAGCCACCAGCCGAAGCCAGGCATATCGAGGTCAGTTGTTCGTCCTGAATCGGTTCGGCGCATAAAAAAACGCGGGCATCCCTGCCCGCGCATCCCCCCGCACCCCGCACTCGCCCAGCTTTACAGGGTTTTCAGATACTCGATCAGCGCACGGCGTTCGTCGTCGGTGAGCACGGAGGTGAACTCGTGCCCGGCATTGCTCTGGCTGTACATGTGCGTGTTGTACACCTTGCGATCCTCGATCTGCTGGTTGGTCTTGATCGGAATATTGGCGATATTCCAGATCAATCCGCCGTTGGCGTACACAGGATCCAGCAGGTTCTGCAGGGTCAGTCCGTCGGTCTCGGTCGGGTTGCAGTCGATGTAGGGTGTCGTGCCGGTCGCGCCGCAGGTCAGGCTGTCGTATTTCCAGCCCAGGTTTTTGGTGTCATAGGCACCCAGGTCGGATCTGAAGCCCATCACCACCGTGCCGTTCTGGTCGCTGCGCGGCGGGTTGGACAGGCGGCGCCAGAGGTCGGGTCGGTCTGTAGGCTTCAGCACGTCCCAGACGCTCGGCACCGAACCGTTGTGGAAATACGGCGCAGACGCCCAGACGCCATACAGCGGCGGCGCCAGGTAGCCGAGCGCACGGTCGCCGCGTAGTGCGGTGTCGTTCTGGTCGGCGCACAAGGGCACGCCAGCTGCATTCTTCTCGCCGTCGGCATAGGCGAACCAGTCGTGCCGCGCGGCGTTGGAGACGATCTGGCTGTTGCCGTCGAGACGCTTGCTGTCGGTGCCGATGACATTTTCCGGCACGATGTAGGCGGCGATGCCTTCCAGCGCCGGCGTATCGAGGAACGTCGGATCGTTGACATAGCGCGGCGAATACGCGCCGTGGCAACTGGCGCATGAGCCGTTGCCGCCATCGGGTTTGGGCACCGGATTGTTGAGCGACGGATCCCACAAGTTCTTGTTGTGGAACAGGATCGCGCCCTGCTCGGCGAGCGGCTTGTTGATGCAGGCGGGGTTGTCGTCCGGCCCGGGCGTGCCATCGGCATTCGAGCAATAGCCATAGGGCCATGACGGCGCCTTGAGCGAGGTCAGCCAAGCGTCGCCATCCTGCTCGTGGGCAAGCACCCAGTTTTCGCCGGTGGTGAGATCCGGATTACTCGGAAAGCCCTGGAAGTGAAACGACAGCTCGATCCGCTTGGAGTCGGTTACCTGGCCGCCGTCGTAAAACTTGCTGGGCCGATGTCCCAGGTTCCACCAGATCGGCGGGTCTTCGGTGCCGGTCGACGGCTGCGTCTGCAGGGTCAGGTAATACGGCAGCTCGTTGGGATCGGTCAGCGTCAGCAATCCGAACAGCTGGAAGTTGGTGATGTTGCCGGTGCCACGCACCTTGTTCTGCGCAATCACCGCCAGCGCCGACTGCGCCGGCGCGATCGCGGACAGGTCGGTGAAAAACACGGTGATGTCGCTGAGACTGTTGTTGCCGTAGACCGGCCCCAGTCCCGGCCCGTCACTGGCGCTGCCGACCTGACCCCCGTGGCAGACGCTGCACGTGACATTGATATTGCCGGTCCAGCTGCCGTCGGCATTGCGCAACTGCGTCAGCGCCATCGGCAACTGCCCGCTGCCGCCGTTGGTCTTGTTGGGATCCTCACCCGGCAGCGGATACGGATTGCGCGTCGGGCTCAGCGGCGTGCCCCAGCGCTCGGCGGCCAGCTGGTCGAAATTATCCGGCCGCGCCTTCAGGCCCCAGGCCTGTTTCCACAGGCTGTTGTAACTGGCCGCCGAAATGGCGTAGCCGGACGAGGAAGAACTCCCCGAGAAGAAGCTGCCCGCACCCACCTGTCCCGCCCCTGCGATCAGCGGGTAGCCACGCGCCACGCGGGCGCGCTGTTCGCCGCAGTTGGCCGGCTTGTCGCCGGTCTGGCAGGTTTGCCAGTAGGCATTCATGTAGACCGCCTTGCCCTTGTCGACACCGGGCACGACCAGTGTGCGCGGGTCATCCGGCAGCGGCGTATCGTCCGGCTTGCCTACGCAGAAATCGTCCCAGAGATGGCCACCGTGCGAACTGCCCAGCAGCGGCAGTTCCGGCGCCTCGGCATTGGTCGCCGGCAACAGGCAGGCCTTGGGATCGGCAAATCCGGCGAGCAGCGCAGCCATGTCGAGATAGGCCTGGCTGTCCTTGGGCCATGGCGTGCCGCCGGCATGCGAGGTCGTATCCTGTCCCGAGGGCATCAGCAGCAGAC
>DATMTG010000250.1:0-2929 GCA_035565075.1 Stenotrophobium sp. | reverse complement strand
CGACACCGCCTGGATGCTCACCGCGTCCATGCTGGTGCTGATGATGACGATACCCGGCGCAGCGCTGTTCTACGGCGGCATGGTGCGGGCGAAGAACCTGCTCTCGGTGCTGATGCAGTGCTTCGCGATCACTGCCCTGGTGACGGTGCTGTGGATGCTCTACGGCTACTCGCTGGCCTTCAGCACCGCGGGCATGCATGCCGGCACGACCAACTGGCATTCGATCATCGGCGGACTGGACCGCGCCATGCTCGCCGGGCTGAAGCCCGATACGCTGTACCAGACCGTGCCGGAAAGCGTGTTCGTGATGTTCCAGCTGACCTTCGCGATCATCACCCCGGTGCTGATCATCGGTGCCTATGCCGAGCGCATGAAGTTCAGTGCCATGCTGTGGTTCAGCGGCCTGTGGCTGACCTTCGTCTACCTGCCGGTGGCGCACATGGTGTGGGGCGGTCCGGGCTCGCTGCTCGGCGATCTCGGTGTGCTCGATTTCGCCGGCGGCACCGTGGTGCACATCAACGCCGGCATCGCGGGCCTGGTCGCCTGCCTGGTGATCGGCAAGCGCCGCGGCTGGCCGCAGACGCACATGCCGCCGCACAACCTCGGCTACACCGTGGTCGGTGCCAGCCTGCTGTGGCTGGGCTGGTTCGGTTTCAACGCCGGCTCGGCGGTGGCCGCCAATGGCAGCGCCGGCATGGCGATGCTGGTGACGCAGATCGCCACCGCCGCCGCCGCGATCGGCTGGACCGCCGTGGAATGGGCCACCCACAAGCGTGCCAGCGTGCTCGGCATCGCTTCGGGCGCGGTGGCCGGCCTGGTCGCGGTGACGCCCGCCGCCGGCACCGCGGGGCCGGCCGGCGCCTTGCTGATCGGCTTCGTCGCGGGCGTGGTGTGCTTCTTCACCGCCACCCGGCTCAAGCACCGGCTGGGCTACGACGACTCGCTGGACGTGTTCGGCGTGCATGCGATCGCCGGCATCATCGGCGCCCTGCTCACCGGCCCGTTCGCCGCGCCGAAACTGGGCGGCTTCGGCACGGTGACGCGGCCACTGCTGCAACTGTGGATCCAGGCCAAGGGCGTGGGTTTCACCATCGCGTGGAGCGCGGTGCTGAGCTGGGCGATCCTGAAGCTCGTCGACCGCGTGATCGGCCTGCGCGTGGATGCCGAACAGGAACAGATGGGACTGGACATCGCCGAGCACGAGGAGCGAGCGTACAACTTGAGCTAGGCCGCGCAGGAGGCTGCATCGTGGGCATAGACATCCGGCAGGACGACCTTTCTTCTACCGAGGTCCGGCTGCTTGTAGCCGAACATCTCTCCGGCATGCACAGCAGCTCCCCACCCGGCCATGTGCATGCCCTCGCCATGGAGAGCCTTCGCTCGCCGCAGGTCATCTTCTGGGTGGCGCGGACAGACGGCGTTCCATGCGGGTGCGGGGCCCTGAAAGAACTGGACTCCCGTACCGGCGAGGTCAAATCCATGCGAACGCGCGCCGGATTCCTTCGCCGCGGCATTGGACAGGCGATCCTCGATGAAATCATCCGCACCGCCCTCCGGCGTGGATACTCGCGCCTTCTTCTGGAAACCGGCACGGGCGAAGCCTTTGAACCCGCGCATGAGCTCTATCGGCGTAATGGCTTCGAGTGGTGTGGTTCTTTCGGTGAGTACACGGCTACGGACTTCAATGTGTTCATGGCCAGGGCTCTTGTATAGGCCCGGCGCGGTCTGACAATCCAGGCCCGCGCCGCTTCTCGGTGCAGGTCAATACAAAACGTTGTGCACAGACCCGAAGGCTGGGCGACGTCATTTCAGAAGCCGTCGCCCAGAGCCAGGCCGTCCTGCGACTGCGCCGTCGCCGCGGCGCGGACTTTCGAATACGCCAGCAATTCGCCAAGCCGTGCGCCGTTCTGCCGCCAGTCGTGGAAGATCGACTCGCCGACCAGTGCGTAGTGCCAGGGCAGGCCGCTGCGCAACTCCGGTGGCAAGGCGTTGATGCATTCGCACCAGGCCGCTGCGGCCTTGCGCTTGCGCTGCACGTTCGGATGGCTGGTCTGATCCTGCGCCTTGGTTTCGGCGACATAGACGGCGTCCGCCGTGCGCACCAGGAAATCCGGCGAATAGAACGCCGGCATGCCGTTGTCCTTGACGTAGCGCAACCGCACGAAATCGTGCCGGGTCTCGCTGATCTTGCAGAACGCCGCCACGCCGGTGTCGTGCAGCGCCCACTCGATGAAAGCGCGTTCGAGACCACCACTGCGGCTGGGGTACGGCAGACGCGGGTAGATGCATTTCTCCACTTCCAGTGACGCGCTTTCGCGCATCGGCAGCCTGCCCACCTCGGACAGGCGGCGGTGGCGCACCTCGACCTCGCCGCTCGTGTTGCGATCCTCCGCCTTCACCAGCGACAGCGCGAACTCCTTGACCACGTGGTCGACCACCGGCCGCAGCATCAGCAGTCGCCAATTTTCGTTCTCGAAAGGCTCGAACTCCTCGCGGAACAGCCGCGAGCGGATGTAATCGTCGATGGCCGCGGCCATCATCGCCGATCCCACCTGCGTGTACGGCTTGGCCAGATGGGCGGCGACCTTGCGCCCCTCCGGCAAGGGCTGGCTCAACGCCTGGGTGATCCGGCGGGTCAACCTCGACAGCCATTCGTTGTAGCCGCCGACATTCATCACCGCACCGTCGACGCGGTAATCGCCGAACAAGGTGCTGCTCTGCAGGTCGTGCGACGTGAACACGTCGCCCTTGCCGACCAGCCCGCTCAGTTGCTCGCGCGTCATGCCGTCGAACGGCCGCAGGCTGCCGACATCGATCGGCAGATAGTCCAGCGTGTCTTCCGCCTCGCGCAGGATGAAGGGAATCGCGAAGTCGTATTTCTGGTAGTCCGGTCGCAACTCCACCGCAATCAGGTCGCCGACGCTGTCGC
>DATMTG010000249.1:0-4892 GCA_035565075.1 Stenotrophobium sp. | reverse complement strand
CTTTTGGCGGCAGCCCGGCGCCCGATGTGCAATCGGCATATTCCGGCACCGCGCACGATGCCCTGTTTTCCATCGCCTTCGCCGGCGACAAGGGCTATGCCGTGGGGACCGCCGGTGAACTGGTGCAGAGCAATGATGCGGGCAAGAACTGGACCCTGGTGAAGACCCCGACGTCGCTGGCGCTGCTCGGTGTCGCGGCCTGCGCGGGACACACGATCGTCGTCGGCCAGGAAGGCGTCATCGTGATCGGCGCCGGCAACGGGCAGTGGACCAAGGCGCCAAGCGGGACCACCAACCGCTTGTTCAGCGTCAGCGTCAATCCCGCCGGTTATGCGGTTGCCGTCGGCGCCTTCGGCACGATTCTGAAATCGCAGGATGGCGGACAGACCTGGAGTTCGATCGCTCCGGATTGGACCAGCTATACGCCCGACGGCGCGCAGCCCCATCTCTACGCGGTGGCCGTTGACGACAAGAACGTCATCACGCTCGCGGGCGAATTCGGCCTGATCCTGCGCAGCAGCGACGGCGGTGCCAGCTGGAAGGTCCTTCACAAGGACGAGGCATCCCTGTTTGCGATGGACATCAGGCCCGACGGCACGGGCTTTGCCGTTGGCCAGAGCGGCACCGTGCTGAAGACGATGGATTCCGGCGCGACCTGGTCGGCGGTCAAGGTGGATGGCAACGCCAATCTGCTGGGCGTCAGCAGCGGCGCCAACGGTCATACCGTCATCACCGGCATGCACGACATGCTGATCAGCGATGACGATGGCACGAGTTTTCGTCACGTCGACGATGCCGCAACCACGGCAGCCTGGTACCAGGGCATTGCGCGTTCAGGTCCGGATGCTCCGGCCTATGCGGTCGGACATTCGGGACAAATCATCAGGATCAGGGGCTGAGCTGTAGCCTGTCCCCGAGGGCAGTCGGGTAACCCATTGGAGGGGTGGAAATGAGCGACTCAAGACATGCGGTTCTGTTGGCGGTGATCTGTGCAGCGGCGGTGTTCTCGCCGGCCTCGTTTGCACAGGACGATAACCCGGCGGCGACCGCGCCGGCAGACAGCGCGACGCCGGCCCCGACGGATGCGACACAGGGCAGCGACTCTGCTCCCGCGGCAGACAGCGGCAGCACGGCAACGGCACCCGCCAGTGATGCGGCCGCAGCAGCGCCTGCGTCGGACAGCAGCGCAGCCCCTGCGGCTACCAGCGATTATGCCGCCAGCGCGCCTGCGCCAGACGCGTCTGCCGCGACGCCATCAACCGATGCCGGCGCACCGGCGCAGGGCGGCGATACCGCCAGCGATGGCGGCACGGTAGCAGCGCCCGATACGGCATCCGACGAATCCGCATCGGCAGCCGTGCCCTGGTATCAGTCGATGCTGCCGAATTTCGATTTCAGTATCGGCGGATTCATCCGTACCGAGGCCGCGTTCTCCACCGGCAGCGCGAACCCGAACAACCAGAACGGCAACCCCTATGACAAGATCACGGTGCAACGCACCGCCTATCTGCCGCCGACGGCCTCGGCAACCGCGGTCAACGATATCTTCGGCACACTGGGCATCCCGCTGAGCGTGCCGATTCCGGCGGCAACCACCTGGTCGTCGGTACCGCTCGCGCTTGGAACCACGCCGCTCGGGCCGAATACGGCCGGCACGGTGCAGCGGCCGATCGAATACACCCACGACGTTTTCAACATGCACATCCTGCGTGGCGAGGTCGAGGTCGGCATGAAGCTGACCAGCGACCTCAAGGTCATCGGTCGCCTGCGCGGGATTTATGATCCGGGCCATTACCACGACTTCGATGCCCGTACGGTCAACAACATCTATGGCGGCATCACCGGCGGCGACCGCGCGCTGTACGGCGGCAGGCCGGATTACTTCGATTATCGCGTTGAAGGCAACAGCCACCCCAATCCTCTGGAGTGGGATGGCAAGAACTACGAGCTGTATTTCCCGACCCTGGTGCTGGACTACAACCACGGCCCGCTGAACGTCCGTGTCGGCAACCAGCAGATTGCCTGGGGACAGGCGATCTTCTTCCGCGTGCTCGACGTGCCGGATGGCCTCGATCTGCGGCGCCACTCGCTGCTGGATTATGCGCAGGAGGAGTTCTCCGACAAGCGCGTGCCGGCGCTGGCGGCCCGTGTCGGCTACCAGTTCACCGACGCACTGCTGGCCGACGGCTACGTGCAGAAATTCCAGCCGACGATCTACGGCAATCCGAACACGCAGTACAACATCATTCCGGCGCAGTTCACCGTGCACGACGAATATTCTGAGCACGGCTACCAGAACAAGCTCAGTTACGGTCTGCGCTTCAAGGGCGATTTCGGCCAGTGGGGCTTCCAGATGATGGCGGCGCGGCGCTATAACCCGGACGGCGTGTTCCGCTGGACCAAGAGCGGCGTCAACAAGGATCTGCCCAATAATTTCGCCGATGGCTCGCTGAACACGCTAGGCACGATCGTGAACGTGTCCAACGGCGGCCATGCAGGGCCGCAGCTGGCCAACACCCCGTTCGAGGCCTCGACCGGCGGCGTTTATTCCGCGAAGGAGTGGTTCCACTACGCGGCGATGGTGCGGCTCAACGGCCTCACCGGGCTCAATGCGTCGATCAACGAATTCCAGCCGGCGACGGGTAACGTCTACGCATCGCCGGTAACCAATTACACGGACGCCTATAACGAACTGAACACCTTCTTCCTCGCCGGCGGCGGCAGTCTGCGCGGACATATCGCACGCGAATATTTCGCGGAAAACGATTTCGGTCTCGGCGGCAGTTTTGTGACCGACGGTGCGCCGGGCTCGATCCTCGACCAGCTGATCATCAACGTCGAGATGCTGTACACGCCCAACCGCGTATTCACCGCGCCGTCCCTGAGCGGCAGCTTCCTGAAGGAGAACAACCTGATCGGCGCATTGGTGCTCGAGAAATACCAGCGCTTCTCGCAGTATTTCCCGGCGACCTACTTCGTGCTGCAATACATGCACCGGACCAAGGACGATATCTTCGGGCGCTCGTTGCAGGGATACGGCGGCACCGATACGAGCGTTGCGCCTGGAATTGCCGGCGGCTCGAACTACGTGGTGTTCGCGTTCCAGCAGCCGTTCCCGCAGGATATCTACCGTATCGGCTTCGCCACGCTGTACGACCCGCGCGGCGGCATCCTGGTGCAGCCCGGCATCCAGTGGAAGCCCAGGGGTTCGCTCGCGTTCGATTTCTTCTACACCTACATCAACGGCGACCTGCACGGCAATCCGAACAACAATGCCTTGTCCAGCGTCGATTTCGCCGACGAGGCGACGGTGCGCCTCAGCTATCAGTTCTGAGTTGTTCACGCACGTGCATCTCCCCCCGCACGTGACACTGCATGCCGGCCATCCTGACAGCAGGTGGCCGGCATTTTTTTTCAAGGAGTGTGGCTTGTGCGCGTGATGCGCTACGACCGGAGTTTCAGCCGCCGTCATTTCCTGTCGACGATGGCCCGGGGCGTCGCCGCCTCCGGGGTGCTGATGCCGCTGTGGGACGCCATCGCCGCAGGCGGCGATGCCGGCAAGGCCTATCCCGACGAACTGCTGTCGATCGAGGCCTATACCCGCGGGAAAATAAAAACCGGCGATGAGATCACTGCCGCCAATGTCGAGCACGTCAAGGATCTGCTCGAGCCGATCAAGTACGCGCAGATCGCCAGCATGGGCCGCCGCCTGCGCGTGGCCAGGACCACCACGGACATCATGCGGCTGAGTCCGTGGGAATACATCGAGGCGACGCTGCGCAATCGCGGCAAGGCGCGTTTCGATGCCCAGGGCAATGTCGTCGTCGCCGATGGCAGACCGTGGATCGGCGGCAACCCATTCCCAGATCCAAAAAATGCCGTCGAGATGTTTGCCGGCCTGACGCTGAGCTGGGGGCGGCACGATGCGTCGTTTTACGCGATCAGGGAATACGACCTGTCGCCCGAGGGCGATGTCGCGTACCAGTACGACAGCGGCTGGGCCGAGCTGTCGCCGGTGGCGCGCGTCCGGATGTCGCCACGCCCGTACTGGCCCGGCCACGAGGACAAGCTGCGCTACCAGTCGGTGTTCTTCATGACACCGGACAGCGTCAAGGGCACCTCGTTCCTGAGCATCTGGCCCTACGACCAGAACCAGTTCCCGACACTTTACGGATATCTGCCGGCCTTCAAGCGCATCCGCCAGTTTCCGACCAACCAGCGCTTCGAGCCGCTGATTCCGGGTTCGACACTGTATCTCTCGGACGCGTGGGCGGCGGGCGATCCGCTCTATACCTGGGGCAATTACAGGATCATCGGGCGCGGACCGGCGCTCGCCGCGCTTTCGGGCGGATGGCAACCGCAGCATGAAAACTGGCAGCACGGTACGCACGGCGGACCCAAGGGCAACACCTTTTTCGATACGACGGTGGAGCTGGTCCCGGAAGCGATCGTGGCGGAGGCCGAGCCGGTGCGGTTTCCGCGCGCGCCGATCAGCAAGAAGCGCGTGTGGTTCGACGCTCGCACCATGCTGCCGATTGCGATGGTCACCTACGACCGCCGCGGCGAGGTGTTCCATTCATTCGACGGCGCATACGCCCTGTATGACGCCGACGGCAGGACGTTCATGGACGGCGCGCATCCCTACTGGTCGTGGACGCACGTGCACGCATTCGACATCCAGACCAACCGGATGACGCGGCTGGAGCAGGTCAAGACCATCGCCGGCGGCCACGACACGAGCGTCAACGATGCTGCGATCTACGAGCAATACCTCACCAACAATGCCCTGATCCGCCTGGGCAACGGCTAATCGCGCAGGTGAGGGATGCGCATTGGGAACAGCTGCGAGACTGTCACCCGCTCTGCGTTTCCGACGCCACAAGTGTGTTATA
>DATMTG010000248.1:0-3267 GCA_035565075.1 Stenotrophobium sp. | reverse complement strand
GCTACCGCAAGATTCCGGTGGCGCAAATCGGTGCGGATATTTTTTGCGACTCGCGCACCATCGCCGCCGAGATTGCCGCCCTATCGGGAAAGCCCCTCCTGGCGCTGGAAAATTGCGATGCGGAAATCCGGCGCTATGTCGAAAGCGTCGATCTCGAGATTTTCTTCGCCTGTCTCATGGCCAGCGGATCGAGAACGCTGGGACGCAAGATGTGGCAGTCGCTATCGTTCTTCGACCTGATCCGGTTCATCGGAGACCGCATCGATATCGGTCGCAAGGCTACCGTGAAGATGATGAGATACGGCGAAGCCAGGCCCCGGGTTCTGGCGCATCTGGCGGCGACGGAAGCGCGCCTGCAACGGCAGGATTTCCTGTTCGGGCCGCACCCCAGCCATGCTGATTTCTCCACCTATCACAGCCTCTGGTTCATGCGCACGCTCGCGGAATCATCACTGATCGACGGTTTTCCGCGAGTGATGCAGTGGCTGGACCGGGTCCAGGCGTTCGGACACGGCCATCGTCGGGAAATACCGGCGGAGCAGGCGCTGGAGATCGCCCGCACCGCGGTCCCGCGAGCCATTCCCGACCGCGATCGCGCCGATCCGCTGCAGGGTCGCGGCGTGCAAATCGCGCCGTCGGATTACGGACAGGTGCCGACCCGGGGCACGCTGGCGGGCAGCACGTCTTCGACCTGGATCCTTGCGCGGACCACAGACAGCGGCGCGGCCACCGTGCATGTGCATTTCCCGAAGTCCGGCTATTCCCTGGTCCCGGTCTGAATCGCACGATGGAATCATCCGAGGCGATTGCGCTCAGGTCCCTGCTGGAGCATCAGCGTGTCGCGGCGCTGGCGACCCTGCATGAGGGCGAGCCCGCGGTTTCGATGACGCCGTACGCCTGGTTCCCGCAGGGCCGGGGGTTTGTCATCCATGTCAGCCGGCTGGCGATGCATACCCGCGACATGCTGGCGAATCCGGCGGTTGGACTGCTGATGACTGCGGCGCCGGACCCGGCCGTCTCGCCACTGGCGCTGCCGCGGGTCAGTTTCCGGGGATGCGCGCGTCAATGCCTGCCGGCGGCGGTGGAACATGAGCCGGCGCGTGCGGCCTATCTGACCCGGTTTCCGGAGAGCATGGAACTGTTTTCGTTCACGGATTTCTCGCTGTTTGTGGTCGAAGTCCGATCAGCCCGCTACGTCGCCGGCTTCGGCCGTGCCATGACGGTCGGGGCCGACCAGTTTGCGGCCCTCATGCACGGCACCGTCTGAGGCCACTCTTGCTGCTGGAGCAGCAGACGTAAAGGGTGCTATTTTCCGCCCCCCTCGTAGCCGATTAGACTAGTCCATGGCCGAATCCTCCCAGAGTCCTGTCCATCCGCCGCACGCGCATGATTGTGCCGCCGGGCATGACCACGACCACGACCACGGACATGGACATGGGCATGGACATGGTGCGCATGCGCACGCACATGGCGGCAGCGAGCGGCGGCTGCTGGCGGCGGTGGTGCTGACGGCGCTGTTCATGGTGACGGAGGCGGTCGCCGGCATCCTGTCCGGTTCGTTGACGCTGCTAGCCGATGCCGGCCACATGCTGACGGACGCCATTTCGCTGACACTGGCCTGGGCCGCGATCCGCATCAGCCGCCGTCCGGCCGATGCGCGCCGCTCCTACGGGTACGATCGCGTGCAGGTGCTGGCGGCGTTCGTCAACGGCTGCACGCTGATCGCGATCTCGGTCTGGATCGTGATCGAAGCCGCGTTGCGGCTCTGGCGGCCGGTGGAGGTGCATGCGCAGCCGATGCTGCTGGTGGCCATCGCGGGCCTGTGCGTCAACCTGCTGGCGTTCGCCATCCTGCACGGCGGTGCCGGCGAAAATCTCAACATGCGCGGCGCGCTGGTGCATGTGATCAGCGACCTGCTCGGCTCCATTGCGGCGATCATCGCCGCCGTGATCATTCTGCAGTTCGGCTGGATGCAGGCCGATCCGCTGTTGTCGGTGCTGGTATCGCTGCTGATCCTGCGCAGCGCTTGGAACATCACCCGCCAGTCCGGACACGTGCTGCTCGAAGGGGCGCCCGAGGGGCTGGACGTCGCGACGCTGCAATCTGGTCTGGTGCAGGACATTGCCGGCGTCAGCGACATCCACCACGTGCATGCCTGGATGCTGAGCCCCGAGAAGAGAATGCTGACCCTGCATGCGCGCATCGATGATGCCGCCGATGCCGACGCGGTGACCCGGGAGATCGGCGACTATCTCGGCCGGCAGCACGGCATCGCCCACGCGACGGTGCAGATCGAGCGCGGCAACTGCAGCGAACCCCATCATTGACGTTCCCCCGGAAGGCACGGCCATCACCATGAAGCAGTCTCCAGCGCGAGCGGATGCGGGCTATCTCTATGCCGGAGTGACCATCCTGATCTGGACCGGCTTCATCATCGTCTCGCGCATCGCCGGCAAAAGCGCGCTGAGTCCGTTCGACATGACCGCGCTGCGCCTGGGCACTTCCGGCGCGCTGTTGCTGCCGTGGGTGCTGTGGCGTGGACTGCCCAAGGTGGCACCGCACAGGATTGCTGCGTTGACCGCGGTCACCGGACTGGCCTATCCGCTGCTGGCCTACGGCGGGTTCGTCTTCGCGCCGGCGTCGCATGGCGCGGTGCTGATGTCCGGGCTGCTGCCGTTCTTTACCACGTTCATCGCGTTTTTCCTGCTGGGCGAACGGCCGGGCAAGCTGCGCATCGGAGGGCTCAGCCTGATTGCCGCCGGCGTCGGCGTGATGGCCAGCGGCAGCTTCACGATGCAGGCGGGACCGCACGGCCCGGTGTGGATCGGCGACCTCATGCTGATCGGCAGCAGCATGCTGTGGGCGCTGTTCAGCGTGCTGATCAAGCGCTGGAAGGTGCGAGCGCTGGATGTGACCACGGTCATCTCGGTCACGGCGATGCTGGTGTATCTGCCGGTCTACATCGTGGTACTGCCCAAGCACATCCTGCAGGTTCCGCTGGGCGATATCCTGCTGCAGGCCTTTTTCCAGGGTGTGATCGTGGTCTGCCTGGCGATGGTGACGTATGCCAAGGCCACCGAACTGCTCGGCCCGGCCAAGCTCGCCGTGCTGATGTCCACGGTGCCGGCGATGGGCGCCCTGCTGGCGGTGCCGCTGCTGCACGAGCCGTTGCCACCGGCCGCGGCCGGCGGCGTGGCATTGGTTTCAATGGGCGCGTTGATCGGCGCGATGGCGCGTGCCGCGGTGCTGGAAAAGGCGGCGGCAAAA
>DATMTG010000247.1:0-5416 GCA_035565075.1 Stenotrophobium sp. | reverse complement strand
CCGCTACCACCTCAAGGTAGTGCGTCTACCAATTCCGCCACGTCGGCTTTTGGGGGATGAATCTTACTCGGGAATCTTCGGAGTCTCACTCTTTTTTGCAGGCTCGGTTGCCGGCTTGGAAGAGACATCCGGCACGGCAGGGGCCGGGGTCGCCGGCTGCTCCGACTTGATGACATCAACCACCGATTTCGGAGCGACCCGTCCATGAACCACATAAGCCAGGGCGAGGCTGACGCCGAAGAACACCGTCGCAAGCCAGGCCGTGGTGCGGGTTAGAAAATTGGCCGAGCCCCTCGCTCCAAAAACCGTGCCCGAGGCGCCACTGCCGAATGCCGCGCCAGCATCCGCGCCCTTGCCTTGCTGCAGCAGAATGAGCACGACCAGCGCGATGCCGACCAGGACTTGGACGATAACAAGAAATGTGTACATGGGTGTCTGTAAACTCTAACGTGACAACGACTGGGCAGCCCGGCAGATCGCAAGAAAATCAGCGGCCTTCAGCGAAGCCCCACCGATCAACCCGCCATCCACATCAGAGCAGGACAACAGGTCAAGCGCGTTACCCGCATTCATGCTGCCACCATACAACAAGCGGATGGAGCCGGAAATTTTAGCATCATTTGCCGCCAACTGACTACGGATATACGCGTGAGCATCCTGAGCCTGGGCCGGTGTGGCGGTCTTGCCCGTGCCGATCGCCCAGACCGGCTCATAGGCCACCACGGCATTCGAAAACGCCTGGATCGTGCTGTGCTCAAGCACCGCCTTCAATTGACGACCCAGAACGGCTTCGGTCTGATCCGCTTCTCTCTCCTGCAGCGTTTCACCGACGCACAGTATGGGGATGAGGCCGCATGACTGGGCGACGCTGAATTTCTGCGCGACGACGGCATCGGTTTCACCATAGAGGGCACGACGCTCCGAGTGTCCGACGATGACATACCGGCAGCCGACATCCTTGAGCATGCTGCCGTGCAGTTCGCCGGTGAACGCACCCGGCTTTTCCTGGCTGCAGAGATTCTGGCCACCAACGGCCAGCGGGCCGGCGCTTCTGGCGACCGACTCCAGGTAAACCGCCGGCGGGCAAACCAGCACCTCGACATCGGGCGCATCCCCGAGACCCTGCCGGAGACCCTCGATCAGTTCCGCGTTGGCCCTGACGTTGCCGTTCATTTTCCAGTTTCCCGCCACAAGATATCGCCGGCTCATGTTTTCAGTGTCCTCTATGTGAGAATGATTTCAGCTCGCAACAGACCGGACATGATCCGCCAGCCATTCAGCCTGGGTCCGGGTCAGTTTTTCATCGTCCGATTCCACCATCACGCGCAGCAAAGGCTCGGTTCCGGAAGGGCGCAACAGCACTCGCCCGCGGTCGCCAAGATTCTGCGTCACCGTGCCGAGCGCGCGTTGAACCTCCTGTGTTTCGATCACGGCGTGCGCCGCCCCTTTCACAGGGACATTGATCAGGATCTGCGGGTACTTGCGCATGCCCGATCCCAGCTCAGCCAGGGACCGTCCACTGGAAATCATCGCCGATAGCACCTGCAAGGCCGTGACGATGCCGTCGCCGGTCGTCGTGCGGTCCAGACAAAGCGTATGCCCGGAGGATTCTCCCCCCAGCACCCCGCCGGTCTCACGCAATCTCTCCATCACATAGCGATCGCCGACCTTGGTCCGCTCGAAGGTCAAACCCAGGGCTTCCAAAGCCTTCTGCAGCCCCAGATTGGACATCAGGGTGCCCACCACGGGGCCGGCCAGGCCGCCATTCTGCAAGCGCGAACTCGCGATGATGAACAGGATCTGATCGCCGTCGATCTCCCTGCCCTGTGCATCCACCATCAAGCAACGATCCGCGTCGCCATCCAGCGCGATGCCGGCATCGGCGTGATATTGGCCAACAGCCGACTTCAAGGCATCCAGGTGCGTGGAACCACAGCCGTCATTGATGTTGAGCCCGTCGGGCTTGTTGCCGATCACATTGACCACGGCGCCCAGTTCTTCGAATACCGAAGCGGCCACCTTGTAAGCGGCGCCGTTGGCGCAATCGACCACCAGTTTCAGTCCTTCGAGACTGCGTCCACGAAAGGTGCTTTTGCAGAATTCGATATATCGGCCCGAGGCGTCGGCAATTCTTTTTGCACGCCCCAGCTTCTCCGGAACGACACACTGCAAGGGCTCATCCAGTTGCGCTTCGATCGCCAGCTCGACGCTGTCACTGAGCTTGCCGCCGTCCGCGCCGAAGAACTTGACGCCGTTGTCATAGTGCGGGTTATGCGATGCGGAGATCACGACACCCGCCTGTGCGCTGAGCGCACGGGTCAGATAGGCGACGCCCGGCGTCGGCAAAGGCCCCAGCAGGTCGACATCGACTCCGGCGGCGGCAAAGCCGGCTTCCAGCGCGGACTCGAAAACATACCCGGAGCGGCGCGTATCCTTGCCGATCACGACGCGAGCGCCCGCGGAACGTCCGAGCACACGGCCGGCCGCCCAGCCCAGCTTCAGCACGATGTCCGGGGTCATCGGCGAGGTGCCCACCCGCCCTCGCACACCGTCGGTACCAAAGAATTTCCTGTTCAAGAATTCATCTCCTGGCCTGCCTGATCCGCCACGCGAGTCTGAGCGCGTCGACCGTGGCGCCCACATCATGCGCGCGCACTATAGTCACTCCCTGCCACACTGCAAGTGCGGCCGTGGCAATACTGGCATGCAGGCGCGCATCGACCGGCGCACCCAGCGCCTGCCCGAACATGGACTTGCGCGAAACGCCGATCATCACGGCCGCCGCCCCGCTGCCGATCCGGTCGAGATTGGCCAGCAATTCAAGGTTCTGGTCCAGCGTCTTGCCAAAGCCGATGCCGGGATCGAGAACGATGCGCTCCGCTGCAATCCCCGCAGCCAGGCTCGCGCGTCGGCGCTCATCGAGAAAACTGGCCACATCGCTGACGACGTCCCTGTATTCCGGAGCCTGCTGCATGGTCCGGGGCTCTCCCCGCATGTGCATCAGGCAGACGATCGCGCCATGCCGGCTGGCGACCTCGAGCGCGCCAGGCCTGCGCAGCGCATTGACGTCGTTGATCATCAGCGCGCCCGCCGCACAAGCCGCGTCCATCACCGCCGGTTTCATGGTGTCGATCGAAATCAGGCAGCCGGTCTCACCACGCAGGCGCTCGATGACCGGAATGACCCGATCCAGTTCCTGCTGCTCGCTGACAGGATCGGCGCCCGGGCGTGTCGACTCGCCACCGACATCCAGAATCGACGCGCCTTCCTGCGCCATGCGGCGCGCCTGCCTGAGCGCATCGTCGAGACGCAGGTAATGGCCACCGTCCGAGAACGAATCGGGCGTCACATTCAACACGCCCATGACCCACGGCGCCTGCCGGCCGGAACCGGACTCCAGGTCGGGCAGAATCGATGTCATGCGGAAGGATCAAGGGACCCGATCAGGTCCCTTGCATGCAAGTCAGGACAAGCCGGCCGGCTTGGGGGTCGCGGGTTGGGTCGGCGAGGCTCCGCTGGCGCTGGCCGACTTGCTGCCGGGCGGCGGCGGCGGCGGCTTGCCATCGGTCCAGTTACTCGGCACTCCGGCATCCTCGCCACGCATGATCCGCTGCATCTGGTCGGTGTCTATCGTTTCATACTTGATCAGCGCTTCGGCCATCTTGTGCAGCTTGTCGAGATTGTCCTGAAGAATTTTCTTTGACGTCGAGTAATTGCGCTCGATGACCTCACGGATTTCCTGATCGATCGCATAGGCGGTTTCGTCCGACACATGCTTGGTCTGGGTTACGCTCTTGCCCAGGAAAACCTCGCCGTCGGCCTCTGAATACGCCAGCGGCCCCAGTTTGTCCGACAGCCCCCACTTGGTGACCATGTTGCGGGCGATTTCGGTGGCGCGCTCGATGTCGTTGCTGGCACCGGTGGTAACCTTCTCAGGACCAAAAATCAGTTCCTCGGCGATGCGTCCGCCAAACAGCGAGCAGATCTGGCTGTTGAGCCGCTGCTTGCTGTAGCTGTAACGATCCTCCAGCGGCAGGAACATGGTCACGCCCAGCGCACGGCCGCGCGGGATGATGCTGACCTTGTAGACCGGGTCGTGATCGGGTACCGACAAACCGACGATGGCATGGCCCGCCTCGTGATACGCCGTCAGCTTTTTCTCGTCCTCCGACATCACCATCGAATGACGTTCGGCGCCCATCATCAGCTTGTCCTTGGCGCGCTCGAAATCTTGCTGGTCGACCAACCGCTTGTTGGAGCGTGCAGCGAACAGGGCCGCCTCGTTGACCAGGTTGGCGAGGTCTGCACCGGAGAACCCGGGCGTTGCACGCGCGACGATATCCGGCTTGACATCATCGGACAGCGGCACCGCGCGCATGTGCACCTTGAGTATCTGCTCGCGCCCACGCACGTCTGGTAACGGCACCACCACCTGGCGGTCGAAACGGCCCGGCCGCAGCAGCGCCGGATCGAGCACATCAGGACGGTTGGTCGCGGCGATGACGATGACACCCTCGCTGCCTTCGAATCCGTCCATTTCCACCAGCAACTGGTTGAGCGTCTGTTCGCGCTCGTCGTGGCCACCACCCAGGCCGGCGCCGCGGTGACGGCCGACGGCGTCGATTTCATCGATGAAGATGATGCAGGGCGCATGTTTCTTCGATTGCTCGAACATATCGCGTACGCGCGAAGCGCCGACACCGACGAACATCTCGACGAAATCGGAACCGGAGATGGTGAAAAACGGCACGCCCGCCTCGCCGGCGATGGCGCGCGCCAGCAGGGTCTTGCCGGTTCCCGGCGAACCCACCATCAGCACGCCGCGCGGAATCTTGCCGCCGAGCTTCTGGAACTTGCCCGGGTCCTTGAGAAAATCCACCAGTTCGCCGACTTCCTGCTTGGCCTCCTCGACGCCGGCGACATCGGCGAACGTGACCTTGACCTGGTCGGCGGTCAGCATGCGCGCGCGCGACTTGCCGAAGCTCATGGCACCGCGACCGCCGCCGCCGCCCTGCATCTGCCGCATGAAGTAGACCCACACTGCGATCAGCAGCAGGATCGGGAAGGCATTGAACAGCAACTGCAGGGGCCACGGCGTTTCCTTGGGCAGTTCGCCGTCGAACTTCACGTGGTTGTCGATCAGCGCGCCGATCATGGCACTGTTGTCGGTCTCGGGGCTGATGGCCGTGAACTGGGTGCCGCCCTTGAGCTCACCGCTGAGGTTCTGCCCCTCGATCTTCACATTGGCGACATTGCCCTGCTTGACCTGACTCAGGAAGTCGGAATAGGCCAGCGTGTTGGTGGTGTGCCCATGATTGCTGAAACTCTGGAAGACGCTCATCAGCACGACGAGGATCACCACCCAGAGCAGCAGATTTTTTGCCAGATCGTTCAACGCATCAGTCCTCAACGGTTC
>DATMTG010000246.1:0-2917 GCA_035565075.1 Stenotrophobium sp. | reverse complement strand
CGCGTTGCGGGCCAGCAGCAGGTCGTGTTCCTGCACAGCCGGCGAGAGTGGGGTGCGGACCGACGCGGATGGGATGTGCCTTGGAGTCGTCGACGCAGCCGGATGGTCGGGTATACGCACCAGCGTGCCGCAGCCGGTCAGTAGCGCGGCGAGGGTCAGCGGCAGGATTTTCAGATGGCGGCGCATTACGAACTCAGAATAATCGCGCGCATAGCTTAAACTCGCTCCCCAAAATCTGCCCACGACTGTGGAAGGCGCAATGACCGAAATCCTGATCCTGTTCTATTCGCGCAATGGCGCCACCGCGCAGATGGCGCGGCGCATCGCGCGCGGCGTGGAAGCCGCCGGCGCGGTCGCGCGCCTGCGCACGGTGCCGCCGGTGTCCGCCGACTGCGAGAAGACCGCACCGGCAGTGCCGCCAGAAGGCGCGCCCTATGTGCAGCACAAGGATCTGCAGGAATGCGATGGCCTGATCCTTGGCAGCCCGACGCGCTTCGGCAACATGGCGGCGCCGCTGAAATATTTTCTCGACTCGACCTCCGCGCAGTGGCTGTCCGGCACGCTGGCGGGCAAGCCGGCCGCGGTGTTCACCTCGACCAGTTCGATGCACGGCGGCCAGGAAAGCACACTGTTGTCGATGATGCTGCCACTGTTGCACCACGGCATGCTGCTGGTGGGTTTGCCGTTCACGGAACAGGCGCTGGTCAGCACCAGCAGTGGCGGCACACCCTACGGTGCCTCGCACGTGGCGGGCATGGGCCGCGAGCCGCGGCCGCTGACGGCGGACGAACAGGCGCTGGCCGAAGCGCTGGGCCGGCGCGTCGCCGGTATCGCGCTCAAGCTGGCGCGCTGACCATGGACTCTTCCACGAGGCTGATCAGTCCGCGCCTGCGCATGGCCGCGCTGCTGTTTCACCTGTTGCTGATTGCGGTGCTGGCGCTCGACAGCGGCTGGAGCGTGCGCCTGCTCCAGGTTCTGCCTTTGCTGCTGCCGCTGCCCGGCCTGCTGCGCGGACGGGTGTACACGTTCAAGTGGGCGACGATGCTGCTGACGTTCTACGTCGCCGGCTGGCTCGCGGCTGGCACCATGCAACCTGCGCAGAAGTGGCTGTGCTTCGGCATCGCCGCGCTGGCGGCGCTGGATTTTGTCGCGCTCAACCTGTTTGTGCGGTTCCAGGCGCGAGAACGGATTGCACGAACGGCAGCGTCAGGCGTCGCTTCGCGCTGAGCGAGGCGCAGTCGAGCGTCTCCAGCGCCGCCAGCAGCGAACCAGTGTCGCGCGCCAGTTGCCGCAGCAGCCAGCGGCTGACCTCGGGCGCCAGTTCCAGTCCGCGCGCCTGCGCACGTTCGCGCAGCAGTTGTTCGCGAAGCTCGTCGCTGAGCGGGCGCAAGCCGAACACCGCGCTGGCGGACAGCCGCGTGCGCAGGTCCGGCAGCGCGCTGTGCAGGCGTTCCGGCGGCGCATCGGCCGACATCACCGTCGGCAGGTGCAGGCTGCGGCGCGCATCGAGCAGGCGCAGCAGCGCCAGCGCCCACCCACGATCCGCGATCACGCCATCGAGATCGTCCAGGCACAGGGTTGCGGCCTGTTCCTGGCCTTCGAGGATTTCCGCGCCGATGGCATGCAGATCCGCCAGCGGCAGGTACGCGCCGCCGCGCGTGCGGGCGACGGCCTGCAGCAGGTGCGTGCGCCCCGAACCGGGGGCGCCGGAGATGAAGACGTCGCCGTGCAGCTCGCGCAGCGCGGTGATGGCATCCGTATTGGCGCCGCTGAAAAAATTATCGAAGCCGGCGTTGTCGCGCAGCTGCACCGACAGCGGCAGTTGCTGACCCTGCATCACTGTCCCCGGTAGAGCGCGCTGCGCAGCCAGTGTTCGCGGGTGTGGCGCAGGAGCACCGCGATCACCGCGGCCGCCGGCAGCGCCAGCAGCACGCCGATGAAACCGAACAGCTGGCCGCCGGCCATGACCGCGAAGATGACGGCGACCGGATGCAGTCCGATGCGGTCGCCAACGAGATTGGGCGTGAGGAAGGCGCTTTCCGCGACCTGACCGACGCCGAATGCGATGGCGACCCACAGCAGCGGCAGCAGTTCGCCGGTCTGCACCAGTACGGCGATGCTGGCGGCGCTGATGCCGACGATGAAACCGAGATAGGGCACGAAGCTGACCAGCCCCGCGCCGATGCCGATGACCAGCGCGAGATTGACCCCCGCCAGCCACAGGCCGATGGAATAAATCGCCGCCAGCGCCGCCATCACCAGCAGCTGTCCGCGGATGAAGGCGCCGAGCACTTCATCGCTCTCGGCCGCCAGCGCGCTGACCTGCGGCAGGTGGCGCGGCGGAATCAGGTCGCGGACCCATGCGACCAGGTCGTCCCAGTCGCGCAGCAGGTAGAAGCTGACGATGGGCACCAGCAGCAGGTTGGCGGCAGCGGTGAACAGGGCCGGCCCGGAATGCGTGACCTGGTCCCACAGCGCCATCGCAATGCCGCCGGCCTTGTTCCAGTGGGCGCTGACGACATTGCGCAGGTCGTCGGCGTTCAGCTGCATGCCGTCGGGCAGGGGCAGGCCCAGGCGCGGCAGCGCGGTGTCCTGCAGCCAGCGCAGCCAGTCCGGCAGCGAGCGCAGCAAGGTGATGAACTGGTTCTGCAGCAGCGGAACGATCAGCAGCGCCAGCAGCAGTCCGAAACCGCTCAGCACCACGAACACCACGACTACGCCGAGCGTGCGCGACATGCGCAGCTTCTGCAGGCGGTCGACGATCGGGTCGCCGAGATAGGCCAGGCCCGCGCCGACCACGAACGGCGTCAGGATCGGCGACAGCAGCCACAGCAGCACCAGGACGGCGACGCCGCCGGCGATCCAGGGCCAGTGCTGCTTGAGATTCATGCCTTGCACTCCGCGGGCAGGTCACCCG
>DATMTG010000245.1:0-2919 GCA_035565075.1 Stenotrophobium sp. | reverse complement strand
TTCCTTGCAGCTTTTTTCTTTGTTGCCATCTTTCGTGCTCCGAGTGAAATCAGTTGAGTGACGCCGCTAATCTACTGGCAAAATCCTGCGGTATCAAATTCATGCCGCGGCGTGTTTTCCAGATCAGCAAAATTGTCGCCGGTGAGCGAAACTACCCGTCTGCATGAATTGGAGCCAACTCATGAGCCGTGCCGAAGCATTTCTCACGCATCGCGTTGAAAACCAGGCCACGCCGATCGGCCACTACAACGCCTACGCCAGCGATCTCGCGCTGCGCGAAGGCATCGCTCGCGAAGGCGCAGCATGGGCCGAAGACCACCTGCACGCTTTCGGCCGGGTCGCCGGCGGTGAACTGATGGACCTCGGCTACACCGCCAACGAGAACAAGCCGAAGCTGCGCAGCTTCGACCGCTACGGCCATCGCATCGACGAAATCGAATTCCATCCCAGCTACCACCGCGTGATGCAGCTGGGCATGCAGTACGGCGTGCACGCCTACGCCTGGCGCAACGCCGACAAGACCGGCGCGCACGTCGCGCGTGCCGCGATCTCCTACCTGCACAGCCAGGCCGAAGCCGGCACCGGCTGTCCGCTGACGATGACGCACTCGGCGATGCCGGCGCTGCAACACCAGCCGGAGCTGGCAAAAATCTGGGCGCCGCTGATTCATTCCTATGAATACGATCCGCGTACGCTGCCGGCAGTACGGAAAAACGGCTGCACTATCGGCATGGGCATGACCGAAAAGCAGGGCGGCTCGGACGTGCGCGCCAACACCACGCGCGCCTATCTCCAGAGCGACGGCAGCTACGAGATCGTCGGCCACAAGTGGTTCTTCTCGGCGCCGATGTGCGACGCCTGGCTGGTGCTGGCCTACGTCGATCGCGGCATCACCTGTTTCCTGATGCCGCGCATCCTCGCCGACGGCAGTCACAACGCCATCCGCATCCAGCGCCTCAAAGACAAGCTCGGCGACTGGAGCAACGCCTCATCCGAAGTCGAGTTTCAGGGCGCCTGGGCTCTGCGCGTCGGCGAAGAAGGCCGCGGTGTCGCAACCATCCTCGAAATGGTGGCGCTGACGCGGCTCGACTGCATGATCGGCTCCAGCGCGCTGATGCGCCAGGCGACCGTGCAGGCGCTGCACCACGCCGCCACACGCAAGGCTTTCGGCAAGCTTCTGATCGAACAGCCGCTGATGAAGAACGTGCTGGCCGACCTCGCACTGGAAAGCGAAGCGGCGACCGCCCTGACGCTGCGTGTCGCGCGCGCGGTCGATGCCGGCGGGCGCAACCGCAGCGAGGCGGCATTGGCGCGTATCGCCACCGCCATCGGCAAGTTCTGGATCTGCAAACGCTGTCCGCCGCTGGTCAACGAAGCACAGGAGTGCCTCGGCGGCGCCGGCTACATCGAGGAAAGCAACCTTTCGCGCCTGTATCGCCAGGCTCCGCTGAACTCGATCTGGGAAGGCAGCGGTAACATCCAGTGCCTGGACGTGCTGCGCGCACTCAACAAGGAACCGGAAACCCGCGAGGCCTATTTCGGCGAACTGCTGGCGGCGCGCGGCGAGCACGCCGATTTCGACCGTGAGATCACCTGGCTGACGCAGGCGTTCGAGGACGTGACGACACTGGAAACACGCTCGCGCAGCGTCGTCGAGCGCATGGCGCTGGCCTTGCAGGCCTCGGTGCTGCTGCGCGCCGGCAACGCCGACGTCGCCGCCAGCTTCTGCGCGACGCGGCTGGGCGGGCAGCACGGTTTCAACTTCGGCACGCTGCCCGCGGATGCGCCGATCGACGCGCTGATTGCGCGCGCGTCGCTGCAATAAGGACGCACTGATGGCCTGGCTGCAACTTCGCATCACCGGCGACCACCCGGAATTCACCGAAGAAATCCTGCTCGCACAGGGCGCGGTTTCGGTCAGCTTCATGGACGCCGAGGACCGTCCGGTGCTGGAACCGGCGCCGGGCGAAACGCCACTGTGGGAGCGCACCGTGGTGCTCGGCCTGTTCCCCGAGCACACCGAGCTGGCGCCGGTCACCGCAGCGCTGCGCGAGCTGCTGCCGGACGGTGCGGCGCTGGCCGTGCAGACCGAACTGGTCGAGGACCAGGACTGGGTGCGCGTCTGGCTCAAGCATTGGCGGCCGCTGAAATTCGGCGAACGCCTTTGGGTTGCGCCGCACGAGAAAATCGGCGAGATCGAAGACCCGCAGGCCGTGATCCTCGAACTCGACCCGGGGCTGGCGTTCGGCACCGGCACGCATCCGACCACCGCGCTGTGCCTCGACTGGCTGGCACGGCAGGACCTGGCGGGCAAGACCGTGCTCGACTACGGCTGCGGCTCCGGCATCCTCGCCATCGCCGCGCTCAAGCTTGGCGCCGCCAGGGCCGTCTGTGTCGACATCGATCCACAGGCACTGACCGCCACGCGAGACAACGCCCGCATCAACGGCGTCGCCGCGCAGGTCGGCACGCTGCTGCCCGACCGCTTTGTCCCCTTCCCAGCCGACATCGTCATCGCCAACATCCTCGCAAGGCCACTGATCGACCTTGCGCCGCTGCTGGCATCGAGCATCCGCAGCGGTGGCCGCATCGTGCTGGCCGGCCTGCTGGAGCGCCAGCAGGACGAGGTTCGCGCGGCCTACGCGCCGTGGTTCACGTTCGAGCCGGATCAGGTCAGGGAAGGCTGGACACGGCTTGCCGCGAGCTGCCGTCTGCCGGCGATCATCGCGCTGCACCGGTTCGACGGCTATGCCGGCACCGCCGGCCAGCCGCAGGCACTGCATTTCCCGCTGCTGGCGCAGCAGGGCTACACGCACGTCGTCAACCTGGCGACGGCGCAGTCGCCGAATTTCCTCGAGGATGAGCCGGATACTTGCGCACAATGCGGCCTGCGCTACACCCATCTGCCGGTCGACTGGA
>DATMTG010000244.1:0-10791 GCA_035565075.1 Stenotrophobium sp. | reverse complement strand
CCTGCACCGGCGTGCTGCTGTTGCTGGTCAGGTCGAGGGTGAATATTTTTCCGCCCTTGATATAGGCCAACAGCACCGGGTGGATGTTGGTGGCCGCACCTGTCGAGGTGTTGATTGTGACGCCAAAGATGGCGGAACTCTGTGCCGAAGTATCGCTGTTCGTGCAGCCGCCGCTGTTGCAGGGATTCTGATCCGGCAGGCCGGTGTCCGCGACCCGTGGGTTGGTGCCGCTGCTGATCGCCGTAGTCGGATCCAGTACATCCAGATCGCCGGTGCCGGTGACCAGGGGGATGAACACGGAGCCGCCGCTGGACGAACCACCACTGGACGAACCGCCGCTGCTGGAACTCGAGCTGCCGCCCGAGCTGGATGAACTCGAAGAGCCGCCGGAAGACGAGCTGCTGCTGGATGAGCCGCCACTGCTCGAACTGGAACTGCTGGAGCTTCCGCCGGACGAACTGGAGGAGCTCGAAGAGCCGCCGGAGGAGGAACTGCTGGAACTCGTGCCGCCACCTGAGCTGGAACTGCTTGAGGAACCGCCGCTGCTGGAGCTGGAACTGCCACCGGATGAACTGGATGAGCTGGACGAACTGGAAGATCCGCCCGATGAGCTTCCACCGGAGGAGCTGCCGCCACTGCTGGAACCCGAACCGCTCGCGGCGGTCTCGTTGATCCAGCAACCCTGTAACAACAGGCAGGAACTGGCAGCCGTCACAATCAAAACGTTTCTAAGCCATTGCATCCGCATCAGACACCCCCCGAGAAATTCACCCCAGATTTCTCTACTGCGAACGTCGCCGTGCAGCCATCGACGATCTGATTTGATTCCCGTGTCGGAGGCTTGTCAAGAACAATCGGTGCCGCCTCAAAATAGTGCAGATTTTGTTCAAAATGGGTGCATACATTCTGTGCCCGCTGCCGGCAATTGGGCACAAGAAACAGTTGCTCAGCCGTCATATCCCGGCGTGTGACGCGGCGCTGCAAACACCCAGAACCGGGCCAGTACGAAGACCAGCAGCGGCGTCAGGAAGACGACGCCGATCAGTGCGCTGCTGGCCGGCAGGTGCATGCGGTCGACCAGTTGCCAGGCGATGTAGGCGTTGCTGCACAGGCCCAGCAGGGACGTACAGAGGAACTTCAGCAGGCTGGCCGAGAACGCGCTGCCGTTGTGAGCGAAGGTCCAGTAGCGGTGGCCCAGAAATGAAATGCCGAAGGCGCAGCAGAAGGCAGCGGCGGTGGCCGGCAGGGCATCGATGTGCCAGCGTGCGGTCAGCAGGGTATAGACCCCCGCGTGGATCGCAGTGGCGCTCAGGCCCACTGTGCCGAAGCGCAGCACCTGTCCGCGCAGATTGCGTTCACGCCAGGGCAGTTTCATGCGGGTGTTCCTGCATCCGGCCCGGGTGGGTGGCGTGTGCGCCGGTGCAACATCACTACGGCCGCCGCGACCAGGATGGGATCGATCGGTTTGCGGAAACGCGCTTCCATCACGCCCTGTTGCTGCACGGCCAGATACAGCAGCAGGCCGAGACTGCACGCCGGCAGCAGCCACTCGCGGCCGCGGAACCTGCGGCGTGCGGCGCCGGCGGCGACCGCGAGGATCACCAGCGGCCAGAGCCAGCGCGTCCAGACGGTCAGCCAGCCGCTGATCGAACCGCGATCGTTGTCCGGCCACGACTGGCCGAACAGAAGATAAAGCAGGTTCTCGCCGATTTCGCGTGGGCGCGAAAACGTCCGCAGCTGTCGCATGCGCTGCAGTTCCGCAATCCAGTCGGCGCGACCTTTCGCCAAATCGATCTTCACCGCGGCGTCGCCCGTGCGATGCGTGGTCCAGTCCGAGAACGGGTAGAACGTCGGGTTGTAGAAACTCGGCGAGCCGAAGTAGTAGCGCCCCTGCGGGCCGAAATTCAGCGAGATGGTGCGTTGGCCGCTCTGGCTGTAAATCTCGTTGAGATAGAGATTGCCGAACGGCGCGAAGTAGCCGAGTGTGCTGCGTCCGTGAAGGCCTGCGGGAATCAGCAGGCCGAGCAGCAGGATGCTGCCGATCACGGCCTTGGCGATTTTCTGCGGCTGCGGCAGCCACAACGCGAGCAGGCACAGCAGCGCGATCGGCAAAGCCACCGAGCGCGTGAACCCGGCGGCCAGCCACAGTGCGCAGGCCAGTGCGAACGCGGCGACGCTGCGCTTGCGCTGAGCGCGGAACGTCGCCCAGAACGCGAAGCCGGTCAGCGTCAGCAGCAATGTCTCGTTCATGAAATAGGCGTAGATGCCGAGGCAATCCGGCACCAGCGCGATCAGCAGCGCGCCGGCCAGCGCCCGGTTTTTCGGCAGCAGCTCTTTCAGCGCGCGATACCAGCCGTAAGGCATCAGCGCGCAGAGCGCGCCGCAGCCGGTGACGATGGCTGCCGGATTGCCGTGCGCGATTTTTTGCAGCAGGAAAATCCAGAGTTGATACAGAAACGGATCGCCGCTGCCCATGATGTCGGGATGCAGGAAATTCAGCCCGTTCTGCCAGTGTCGTCCGGGGTCCGAGAAAAGGTGCGTGAGCGGCGAGTCGAAGAACGGGAACAGCAGGCGCAGCAGCAGCGCGGTGCCCAGCGCCCAGCGCAGCCGGCGTTCCCACAGGTCGGAGCTTCTATAAGGATTCAATATGCTGGATTCCAGGACAGCGCGTGTAGCATTAGTGTCTTGTCCCGCGATCACAAAACAGCGGGTGGCTCGTGCGTGTGTCGTATGACGTACAGTGGTCGCTGCTTGGCCTCGACGAAAATGCGTCCGATATATTCGCCGAGGATGCCGATCCCGAGAAGATTGATGCCGCCGAGGAACGTCACAGCGACGAAAATCGAGGCATACCCAGGAACCGGATTGCCATAGATCAGGGTACGCAGCAGGATATAACCGCCATAGATGAAAGCAAGCAGGGAGATCAAGCCGCCAACGTAGGCGGACAGGCGTAACGGCGTGGAACTGAACGAGGTGATGGCATCTATCGCCAAACTGACCAGGCGTCGATAGGTGAATTTGGTAGTGCCGGTACTCCGCAGTGGACGCTGGTGTTCGATCAGACATTGACGAAATCCAATCCAGGCAAACAGGCCCTTGTTGAATCGCGTGCGTTCCGGCAGTGACAGGAAGGCGTCGATGACCACACGGTCAAGCAAACGGAAGTCGCCGGCATTGGCGGGCATCACAGTGCGTGACATGGTGTTGAGCAAGCGATAAAAGCCATCTGTGAGTGTGCGTCGCGCCAGTGTGTCGGTGCTCCGCTCTGCGTGAACGGCGATCACGGTTTCGTAACCCTCGCGCCAGCGAGACAGCATCTGTGGAATCAGATCGGGCGGATCCTGCAGGTCAGCGTCGAGCAGAATCGCACAGCGACCGCGGCAGTGGGCAAGACCCGCGGCAACCGCCGCCTCCTTGCCAAAATTCCGTGACAAATCGATGACCCTCAGCTGCGGTATTGATTTCTGAAACTCAAGTAGTTTCTCCAGAGTGTCGTCACTGCTGCCATCATTGATCACGAGGATTTCGTGCTGTAACGCGACGGCCTCGATAATCGGACAGAGCGTGCCGAATAGCTCTGCCAGCGCATCTTGCTCGTTATGGCAAGGGATGACGATGCTGATTTCTGGCGTGATGACGGTCATGGGTTGAGTCTTGTCTGGTTCATGTCACGGCCCCGTAGTCTGTCAAATCAGCTCTGTCATTTGGTGATCTGTGGCAGGTCGATGAAACATGTGGCGGGTCAGGAATGCTTGCGCAGGTGATAGCGCAGGAACGGCAGCTTGCGTCCCAGGCCGCGCAATAGGCCGTGCTCGTTGATCCACAGCGCATAGGCGACGTAGTGGGGGTCCTGGCTGAGGTGGCGCTCCTCGGTGCGCGCGCGCAGGAAGTAGACCAGGTTCAGCAGTGCCAGCAGGCAGCAGTTGCGCAGGGCCTCGAAGGCGCCGGCCTGGCAGATGAACGGCACCGAGATCAGCCACCAGCTCAGGTTCTTCGACAGGTAGGCCGGATGCTTGCTGTAACGGTACGGGCCGGAGGTGATGATGCCGCGATGCGTGAGGTTGGAAAATCGCAGGCCGAACGACACCGTGCACAGGGCATAGACGAATACCAGCACGAGGATGGCCACGCCCCACAGCGTCTGCACGGTCGGAAAACCGCTCAGCCAGCCGCCCCAGTAGAGATTGTCTTCGTAGTGCAGGTACTGGCCGCCGATCAGCGAATAAAACGGCTGGTAACACAGCAGCGCGACCAGCCAGCCGAAGGCGGTCGGTTCGGTGGAGCGGATGTGCGTGCCGAGCAGTCGGAAGGTGACGGCGTAACCGATGACGCAGAACAGCAGGTCGATCAGGAATCCGGTGTGGTAGCAGAAGTCATACCAGCCCAGGCCATTGTGCACACGCATCCAGGCTTCGCCGGTCTGGTGAATCTCATTGCCCAGGTAGTTGATCATCAGCGGCAGGAAAAATGCCTTCACCAGCCAGCCGAGGAAATGCTGGTGGATGACCGGCCAGTCGGCGCTGCGCCAGCCGCCGGCCAGCAGGTGTCCGGCATGCCAGTAGCCATCGTGCGGGTCTTCCAGCCGGCGATCCATCCACCAGAAATAAAACGGCGCGGCGATCAGCAGACCGGGGCCGATGATGCCGAGCGAGTACCAGAACGGGTCGTAGAAACTGCCGTGGTATTCCGGAAACAGCCAGTAGGCAAATGCGATGACCGCCGCGGTCAGCAGCAGGCCCGCGATTTTTTTTGCGACGCGACGGCCGCTGGCGGCGCGCAATGGCGTACCGGCGTAGCCGGCCGCTTCCTTTGGATTGGCGCGACCCAGGATGCGGTCGCCGGCGATCATTACGACCGCGGCCGTTACGGCGCTGATCAGGCCGCTGTCGAGTGCGTCCAGACCGTGGCGTTGCAGCACGACCAGCGTTGCCAGTGCCGCGATCAGGGCCAGCAGGTTGATGCCGAAGCGGGCCGCCGACGCGGGTGGGCGTGATTCAGTCAGCGTCGCGGCAGGTGTACGATTCGTCACGGCGTCGAGGCTTTTACGGATGCAGGTGGCAAACCTTACACTGCGCCGTGGCACAGCGTCATCCACTTCATGCAGGGGGGGCAGCGATGAACAGGCAAGCGCATGAACAGGAACTGCAGGACCCGTCACGGCGATCGGTGTTGAAGCTCGGCGTGATGGCGAGCGTGGTTCTGGGAACCGTCGGCGTCGGCGCGGGACTGGCCGGCTGCCATCGCCGCGTGGAGGCCGTTGCACAGGGTTATCGCTTTTTGCGCGACGGCGACGTCGAGCTGTTCCGTGCACTGATCCCGGTGGTGCTGGATGGCGCCATGCCGGCGTCCGAGGCCGATGCCGCGAACCGCACGCAGGAAGTCCTGCGGCGGCTCGACCTGGCGTGCCTGCGACTCGATGCTTCGCCGCAGAAGCAGTTGCAGAAATTGTTCGACCTGCTCAATTTCGGTCTGACGCGGCGTTTCGTTGCCGGCGTCGGCGTGCCCTGGGCGGATGCCAATACGCAGGACATCCAGGCTTTCCTCGCCAAATGGCGCAGCAGTTCCTTTGCCACGCTCAATTCGGGCGAGCGCGTGCTGGTGAATCTGATTGCCTCATCCAACTTTGGCATTCCGGCGAGCTGGCCTTCCAGCGGCTATCCCGGGCCGCTGGCGTGGATGTACAAGGCGATTCATCAATAAGGGGAGCGACATGGCCATCAACAATATTTATACCGACGGCATCGCCTCCGGCTGGAAAGTCCACGATGCCTCGACCTTCAAGGCGAATCGCAGCTTCGAGGCGGATGTCGCCATCGTCGGTACCGGCGCCGGCGGCGGTACCGCGGCCGAGATTCTCAGCCTCGCCGGCCTCAAGGTGCTGCTGCTGGAAGAAGGGCCGCTGAAAACCTCGGACAGCTTCAAGGACATGGACGAGTCGCGCGCCTATGCCGATCTCTACCAGGAAGGCGGCGCGCGGGCGTCGTCCGACGGCGCCGTCGCGATCTTGCAAGGCCGCTCTGTGGGCGGCAGCACCACGGTCAACTGGACCTCGAGCTTCCGCACACCGCCGGGTACGCTCAAGCAATGGGCCGACGTACACGGCGTCAAGGGCGCCAGCGTCGAGGAGATGGCGCCGTGGTTCGCGCGGATGGAGCAGCGGCTCGGCATCGCGCCCTGGGCGCAGGCGCCCAATGCCAACAATGCCGTGCTCAAGCGCGCCGGCGAAAAGCTCGGCTGGGATGTGCGGGTGATCCCGCGCAACGTCCGCGGCTGCTGGAACAGTGGTTATTGCGGCTATGGCTGCCCGGTCAACGCCAAGCAGTCGATGCTGGTCAGCACGATTCCCGAGGCGCTGCGTCATGGCGCCGAGCTAGTCCACCGACTGCGCGTGCAGCGCCTGCAATTCTCGCGCGGCAAGGTCGATGGCCTGGTGGCGCAGGCGATGGATGCCGAGTGCATCGCACCCACCGGCATCGAGGTGCAGATCCGCGCGCGGCACTACATCATGGCCGGCGGTGCGATCAACACGCCGGCACTGTTGCTGCGTTCGGATGCGCCGGACCCGCACGGGCGCCTGGGCAAGCGCACCTGCATCCATCCGGTGAACCTCGTGCTGGCGCAGATGCCGGAGCGCATCGACGGGTTTTACGGCGCGCCGCAATCGGAGCACAGCGACCAGTTCCAGTGGAACGGCGATTTTTCGCGGCATCCCGGATACAAGCTGGAAATCGCGCCGACCTATCCGGCGCTGACGTCAACCATCTTCACGGCTTATGGCCCGGCACTGGCGGCCGATCAGGCGCAGCTGCCGTATACCTCGCCGATGCTGGCGCTGCTGCGCGACGGCTTTCACCCGGACAGTCCGGGCGGCGAGATTCGCGTCGATGAGGACGGGCGGCCCCTGCTCGATTATGGAATCAGCGATTACCTCTGGCGCGGCTTCAAGCAGGCATTCCTGACCATGGCCGAGGGCCAGTTCGCGGCCGGTGCCAAGCGCGTGCTGCCTTCGCATCTCGATGGCCGCTGGAGTGACAGCTGGGCTGACGCCAAGGCGCAGATCGAGACACTGCCGTACAAAAAATTCCGCCTGTCGGTGTTTACCGCGCACCTGATGGGCGGCTGCGCGATGGGCGAGGATCCGAAGCAAGCGGTGGTCAGCAGCCTCGGCCGTCATCACCAGGTGGAAAATCTTTCGGTGATGGATGGCTCGGTGTTCCCGACCAGCATCGGCGCCAACCCGCAACTGTCGGTCTACGGGCTGGTCTGCAAAAACGCCACGCAGCTCGTATCCGAGCTGACCGGCGCAGCCGCCGCCGGGAGCAAACCAGCATGAGCGAATCGCGCGCGAATCTGCTGGCCGCCTTGCTGGTGGCGATCGGCATCGCCGTCGCCGGCCTTGGCGTCGGCGACGGGCTGCGGCACCTGAATGCGGCCAACCGCATCGTCACGGTCAAGGGCCTGGCCGAACGCGAAGTGCCGGCCGATCTGGTGGTGTGGCCGATCATGTACGTGGAGGCGGACAACGAACTCGGTGCCCTGTACCAGCGCATCGAACACAACAACCAGCTGGTGCGGGGCTTTCTCGCCGCCAACGGGCTGGCAGATGCCGATGTGACGCAAGGGCCGCCGCAGATCACCGATGCGCTCGCCAACGAGTACGGCAACGACGGCAGCAAGAACAAGTTCCGCTATCGTGCGCAGGTCAAGCTGACGGTGCGTTCAAAAAACGTGAAGGCGGTCAGTGCTGCAATCCAGCATGCCGGAGAACTGGTCAAGCAGGGCGTTGCGGTGGCGATGAATTACGAAGGCAAGCCGGAGTATCTGTTCACCGCGCTCAACGACATCAAGCCGGCGCTGATTGCCGAAGCGACGCAGAACGCGCGCCGCGCCGCCGAGCAGTTCGCCAAGGATTCCGCCAGCAAGGTCGGCGGCATCCGCACTGCGAACCAGGGTCAGATCACGATCAGCGACCGCGATCCCGGCACGCCGGAAATCAAGACGGTGCGCGTGGTCAGCACGGTGGAATATACGCTGGAGTAAGGCGGCGGCGCGGGGAACGCCGCCGCCGACCGTTTCAGGCGCGGCTGAAGCGGATGGTGCCGTCAGCGGTGTCGACCTCGATGGCATCGCCGCTGGCAAACTCGCCGTCGAGGATCGCCCGCGCCAGCGGGTTCTCGACCAAGGTCTGGATCGCGCGCTTGAGCGGACGCGCGCCGTAGACCGGGTCGAAGCCGGCCTGGGCGAGGTGATCCAGTGCCGCGTCGCTGAAATGGATCCGGATGCCGTGCTCGGCCAGCCGCTTCTGCACGCGCTGCGACTGCACCGCGGCGATGCTGCGGATCTGCCCGCTGCCCAGCGGATGGAACACCACGGCTTCGTCGATGCGGTTGATGAACTCGGGCCGGAAATGCTGGTTGACCACGCCCATCACCGCTTCCTTGATCGCGGCGTAATCGGCGCTGTGGTTCTCGCGGCTCATCATCTCCTGGATGATCTGCGAGCCGAGGTTGGAGGTCATCACCACCACCGCGTTGCGGAAATCCACCGTGCGGCCCTGGCCGTCGGTGAGGCGGCCATCGTCCAGAACCTGCAGTAGCACGTTGAACACCTCGGGGTGCGCCTTCTCGACTTCGTCGAGCAGGATCACCGAGTAGGGCCGGCGGCGCACGGCTTCGGTCAGGGTGCCGCCTTCTTCGTAACCGACGTAGCCCGGCGGTGCACCGATCAGGCGCGCGACGCTGTGGCGTTCCATGAACTCGCTCATGTCGATGCGCACCATCGCCTCCTCGGTGTCGAACATGAACGACGCCAGCGCCTTGCACAGCTCGGTCTTGCCGACGCCGGTGGGGCCGAGAAACAGGAATGAGCCGATCGGCCGGTTGGGGTCCGACAGACCGGCGCGCGAACGGCGTATGGCGTTGGCGACGGCAGTAACCGCTTCATCCTGTCCGATGACGCGTTGGTGCAGCGCCTGCTCCATGCGCAGCAGTTTGTCGCGTTCACCTTCCATCAGCTTGTTGACGGGAATGCCGGTCCAGCGCGCAACCACCTCTGCGATTTCTTCTTCGCCGACACGGTTACGCAGCAACTCGAATTTCTGCGGCGCTTCGCCATTGGCAGTGGCGGCCGCCAGTTTCTTCTCGAGTTCTGGAATTTTCCCGTACTGCAATTCAGCCATGCGCGCGAGATCGTTGGCGCGGCGTGCGGCTTCCATGTCCAGTCGCGCACGTTCCAGTTCTTCCTTGACGCCGGCGGAACCGGCGACGGAAGCTTTCTCCGCTTTCCATTTTTCCTCGAGGTCGGAGTACTCGCGTTCGAGTTTCTTGATTTCCTCTTCGAGCGTCGCCAGAGAGCGCTTGGCGCCCTCGTCGCTTTCCTTCTTCAGCGCCTCGCGCTCGATCTTGAGCTGGATCAGGCGGCGGTCGAGACGGTCCAGCGCCTCGGGCTTGGAGTCGATCTCGATGCGGATGCGCGACGCCGCCTCGTCCATCAGGTCGATGGCCTTGTCCGGCAGGTTGCGGTCGGTGATGTAGCGCTGCGACAGCTTGGCTGCGGCAATCAGTGCGCCATCGGAAATGTCCACGCCGTGGTGCACCTCGTAGCGTTCCTTCAGGCCGCGCAGGATCGCGATGGTGTCTTCCACCGAAGGCTCGCCGACGAAGACCTTCTGGAAACGCCGTTCCAGTGCCGCGTCCTTTTCGATGTATTTGCGGTATTCGTCCAGCGTGGTGGCGCCGATGCAATGCAGCTCGCCGCGCGCCAGCGCCGGCTTGAGCATGTTGCCGGCGTCCATCGCGCCGTCGGCCTTGCCGGCGCCGACCAGGGTATGGATTTCGTCGATGAATAAAATGATATTGCCTTCCTGCTTGGCGAGGTCGGTCAACACGGCTTTTAAACGCTCTTCAAATTCACCACGGAATTTTGCGCCGGCGATCAGCGCGCCGAGATCGAGCGACAGCAGGCGCTTGTGCTTGAGCGATTCGGGCACCTCGCCGTTGACGATACGCAGCGCCAGGCCTTCGACAATCGCGGTCTTGCCGACGCCGGGCTCGCCGATCAGCGTAGGATTGTTCTTGGTGCGGCGTGACAGAACTTGAATGACGCGTCGGATTTCCTCGTCGCGGCCGATCACCGGGTCGAGCTTGCCGCTGGTGGCGCGCTGCGTCAGGTCGATCGTGTATTTGTCCAGCGCCTGACGCTGATCCTCGGCGGACGCGGAGTCCATCTTCTGGCCGCCACGCATCTGCGTGATCGCCTGCTCCAGCAATTCCTTGCGCGCGCCGGCCGCTTTCAGCGCTTCGCCGAGGCCGCTCTTGTCGTCGAGAGCCGCGAGCACAAACAATTCGGTCGAGATGAACTGGTCACCGCGCTGTTGCGCCAGCTTGTCGCAGAGATTGAGCAGACGGCCGAGGTCGCCGCTGGCGTTGACGTCGCCGGTGTTGTGGCCGAGCTTGGGCAGGCGATCGATCAACTGCGTCAGCTTGCTGCGCAGCAGGTCGGCGTTGATGCCGGCGGTCTGCAGCAGCGGCAGTGTCGAGCCGCCATCCTGGTTGAGCAGGCTGTGCATGACATGCGCCGGCTCGATCGCGGGATTGTCGCGGCCGACCGCCAGCGACTGCGCGTCGGCGAGTGCCTGCTGAAAGCGGCTGGTGAGTTTGTCCATGCGCATGACGGAACCTGTCGTTGTTGGATTGACGGATAAGATGAGGTTACGCGCAGGATTTTCAAGATTCACCCGGCGCAGCGACGGGATGCAGCGCCACCCGCTGTGCCGTTTTCCAGAAAACA